>NZ_JAOQJF010000036.1:0-27587 GCF_025567195.1 Alitiscatomonas aceti
AAAAAAAGCCCCAAAAGGGCATTGAAAATTTGCTGTAAATAAAGGAAAAATCGAGATGCAGGAAAAGAGATAAAAAAATGACGAGAAGAAAACGACGGAACTTTCCTAGTACTACGACGGAAAACGGGATTCTGGTTTCCAAAAAATTCATGCCATTTTCCCTTTAATCCCTGGGGATCCTGGATCACATAGGGGCTTTCTGCGATCTGCTCTTCTGCGCCTTTAATATGGCGTAATCTCATATTTTTATGTCCTCCTGATCTGTTTTCATCTGTTTTTTGTATCTGCTATTTTACCATCCTGTTCCTGTATTTGCAACAGCGGCCATGGACAGAAGCGTGTGCTCTGGAATGGAGGCTTCAAAAGCTGTTATCGTTTTTTGGAATATTTCCACGAATGTTCACAAATTGTTAATGCAAATTTTTCATTTTTCATTTATAATAGGATTATAGAGTGACAATATGGAGGAAATATCTATGGCAAAAGTAGATAATCCCGGTATCTGGGAAAAAATACAAAAAAATGTCCAGGAAACGGAACGCCTCATGGGCCAGAAAAAATACAACCAGTCCATGATCAAGGCCCGGCAGACCCTGGAATATATGGTAAAATTAAAATGCGATCAGGCGGGGATCGTGGAAAGCTCCCTGGATCATATGATCCATGAGCTTTACGACGGCCAGTGGATCAGCAAATCCACAGCCGAGCACTATCTCCAGATCCTTTCCATCGGCAACAAGGCCGCCAGGGAAGGGGATAACAGCGCCTACAACGCCAACCAAGCCTACCACGTCCTGTCCCAGGAGATCTACTCCTTTACGGACGCCGACAAGGCTGCGCCCAGACCGCGCCGCTCCCAGACCCAGAGCCGCCAGGCCGGAAGCAGAAAAAAACAGCCCTCCAGGGGTGGGCTGGGACTGAATCCTGCGGATATGGTAAAGCTTCTTGTGCCTGTGGTGCTGATCGTCGTCCTGGTGCTGGTGATCCGGCTGCTGACGCCGGATAAGGATCCCACCGATGAGACCGTGGCCTCCATCCCCACCACCGCAGCCACCACAGAAGCCACCACCGCCGAGGCTCCCACTGAGGAGACCTCCGCAGAGACCGTCTCCTATAAGACTACGGATACCTTAAACGTCCGGAAGGAGCCGTCCACCGATGCCGACCGGATCGGAAAGCTGGATCCCGGCGCGTCTGTGGAGTACATCCGGGACCACGACGATTTCTGGGCCGTTATCCTCTATAACGACCAGGAAGCCTATGTGGCGAAGCAGTATCTGACCGCCGGGGAATGATCCGAAAAACCGCCGGGCAGCTAAACATAACCAAACAACGACAGCCGCAGGACCTGGGCCATATGATTCTGCGGCTGTCTTTTCTATACATTTTCACCATTCTGGGAAGCCATTCTGCCGTTTCTGGACAGACTGCGGAGGCATCTTGCGAAAACCTGTCTTAAGACGGAAAAAGTATTTTCATCTATCTTCGTCCTTCAGCCCTCTCTTAAAATACCCGCACAGATAATCCACAAACTCTCCCACTACCGGCTTCTCCTGTGCCTGCTTGTACATGGTCACCACCACGTCCCGGCGGCAGACGGGATAGCGGATGGGGATCAGCTTCACCTGTGGGCCCGGCTGTTCGTCCCAGGACCGCTCGGGCCAGAAGCCGATGCCGAGGCCGGCGGCGATCAGATTCCGCACTGACTCCGGGCTGTTGCTCTCGAAGATCATCTGGGGCCGGACACCGGCCTGATGGAAAAAGTTATCGCAGATCTGTCGGAGCTGCCAGCCGTTTCCCAGCCGGATATACCCCTCCTCCCGAAGCTGCCTGAGGTCCACCGACTCCCGCTCTGCCAGCGGCGAGTTGGCGGGCACAGCCAGATATATCTCCTCCTCCAGGATCTCCTGGCGGACTGCCCCCTCCGGCATCTGGATCTCCCCCATAGCCGTAGGACCATAGACCGAGGCCCTGGAATCAATGTGGATATCGCAGCCGCCCATGGTCTCCAGCTGGGATACCTGGAACTTCACATCCGGGTGCTCCGCCTTATATGCGATGATACAGTTGGTGATAAACTGGGAGGCGGCAAAAAAATTCAATGAGATGGTCTTTTCTGAGGAACAAACTGATTCCCACAGCTCGTCCTTCAGGCTGTCGATGGATTCCATTAAAGGGATCAGCCGCCTCCTTAAAAGTTTTCCCTGGTCATTGAGATAAACGTGATGATTTCTCCGGTCAAAAAGCTTCACTCCCAGTTCATTTTCCAGCCGCATAATAGACTGGGACAGGGCGGGCTGGGCAATATGAAGCTCATCCGCCGCCCTGGTCAGGTTTTCATACCGGGCCGCCTCTAAAAAATATCGGAACTGGAGCAATTCCATTCTATTTCCTCCCTGTAAAACGACCATTCTGGTCTGTTTATAATATCAATGTTATTACAATATAAATATTATATATTTGTCATGAATAAAAGGCAAGTTGTATTATTCAATGTGGCGGAGGTTCCGATGGGGCTCCGCCAAGGAGGCAGTAATTATGAACACCATCATTGAAAGACTCTCACAGATCGAAGAGCGGTCCGTTGCCGCCGCCGCAGAGGGAACAGAAAAGAAAAAAGAGCTGACCGCGCAGTATGAGGAACGGACCAGACAGTTTGACAGGGAACTGGACCAGGAAACAGAAGAAAGGATCCGGAAGCTCCGGGAACAGGCGGATGCCGCCGCCAACGCCCGCATCCAGTCCCAGGAAAAAGAAGCGGCCCAGTCCATCCAGCAGCTGGAGCGCCACTATGACGCCTTCCACAAAGACTATGTGGACCGGCTGTTCCGGGAAATGACCGGGGTGTAGTCTATGGGAAATCTTATGACATACAGCGCCGTTTCGGCCAAGATCCGTGCCATGCAGGGCCGGTTTCTTACAGACACAGATTTTTCCCAGCTGGCCTTTTCGGACAGCGTATCCGCGGCGGTGGAAACGCTGAAAAGCCGTCCCTCTTACAGCTGTGCCTTTGAGGCCGCGGGGGACGGAGAACTGAACCGGAGCCGGATCGAGCAGCTTTTATGGCGCTCCCTTTACCGGGACTATTCCAGCCTTTACCGGTTCGCCGCCGTAAGCCAGCGGAAATTCCTGGATCTTTATTTTATGCACTTTGAGGTCAATATTCTGAAAAAATGTCTCCGGGACGCCGCTTCCAGCCGGTCCTCGGACCTGGATCTGAGTATTTTTGAGGATTTTTTCCGGAAGCACTCCCATCTGGATCTGGCCGGACTGGCCGAATGCAGTTCCCTGGACAGCTTTGTGGAGGGGCTCAGAGGATCCTTCTACTATGAACCGCTCCGCAGGCTCCGGGACCAGGGCGTCACCGCCCTTTTTGATTACGAATCCGCCCTGGATTCCCTGTACTTCATCCATTTATGGAAGGATATGAAAAAACAGCTGGGCCGGAAGGAGCTGGAGGCCGTCTCCCAGTGCATCGGGGAAAAGATCGACCTTTTAAATCTGGAGTGGCTCTCCAGAGCCAAGGAATATTACCGGCTTTCCGACCACGCCATTGAGGACTTCCTGATCCCGGTATACTATAAATTAAGAAAGGATCAGATCAGGGCCATGGCCCAGGCTGCCTCCAGGGAGGAATTTCTGGGGATCTTAAGGACCACCCGCTATGGGAACCGGATCTTTGGACAGCCGGATCCGTCCTCCGGCCAGGAAAATCCCCGCCTGAAGCGTTTGTTCCGCTCACTGCTGGATGCTGTCTACCAGACCTCAGGGCGGAAAAATCCATACTCAGCAGCAGCCTTAAATACTTATTTTTATTTCAAGGAAGAAGAAATACGGAAGCTTATCACCACCATCGAGGGCATCCGTTACCAGCTGGACGGGAATGAGATCCTGTCCTGTCTGGCCGAAAGCTAAAAAGGGAAGGAAAAGAAAGGAGGAGCGGCTTTATGATCGAACCAATGAAGTTCGTCAGCATTTCCGGCCCCAGAGACGACCTGGACCGTATGGTCAACCAGGTCCTATGCCGGTATGAGATCCATCTGGAAAATGCCCTGACGGAGCTGAAATCCGTATCAAAGCTGATTCCCTGTCCCGGGACCAATCCATACCGGGAGCCATATGAAGCGGCGGAAAAGCTGACGGCCCTGTGTTCTGAGGGAACGAAGGCTGTCTGCACGCCGTCGCCTGCTTCCATGACGGCCGAGGAGGCCATTGCCTTTGTCCAGGAGACAAAAAAGGCCATGGAGGCAGCAGACGCAGAAAAGGAAGCACTGAAACAAAAGCTGAAGGATACTCACGCCTTGTATGAACAGGTGAACCTCTACCGGGAGCTGGACTTCAGTATTCCGGAGCTTTTGAAATTCCGTCACATCAAATACCGGTTCGGAAGAGTCTTAAAGGAGCTCTATTCCCAGCTGGAGGCCTTTGCGGAATCCTCTGAGGATACGATCCTTTATAAGTGCCATGAGACCGACCACTATGTGACACTGATCTATTTTGTCCCCGGTCCCGTATCGGAGCGGATCGATGCAGCATTTTCATCCCTGCAGTTTGAAAGGATCATCCTCCCGGACCAGTATACGGGCACTCCCACAGAGGAAATCCGCCGGCTGGAAAAGGAACTGGAGGACATAAAGTCCCAGATCACCCAGCTGGACGCCAGGGAAAAAACGTATCTGGAGGATCAGAAACCCGCCCTCCTGCAGGCTGTGGAGGTCCTTGGCTCCTATAACGCCAACTTTAACGTGCGCCGCTGCGCGGCCGTCACTGACAAAAAGGAGCATCCCTTCTATATTTTATGCGGCTGGACCACTGAGACCGACGCCAGGGCCCTCCAGAAGGAGCTGGAGGAGGACGCCTCCACCTTCTTCGTCATCGAGGACAGCCGGGAGCATGTAACCAGCACGCCGCCTACCCGGCTGAAGAATCCGGCGCTCCTGCGGCCCTTTGAGATGTTTGTGAAGATGTATGGCCTCCCGGCCTACAATGAATTTGATCCGACACTTCTGATCGCCGTCACCTATTCCCTCTTTTTCGGCTTCATGTTCGGAGACGTGGGACAGGGGCTTTTGCTCCTTATCGGCGGTTTCCTTCTTTACCGGTTTAAGAAGCTGGATCTGGCGGCCATCATTTCCTGCTGTGGATTCTGCTCCACCATCTTCGGCTTCCTCTTTGGAAGCGTCTTCGGCTTCGAAGACGTGATCCCAGCCCTCTGGCTGCGTCCGGCGGAGGCCATGACCGCTCTCCCCTTTGTGGGACGGTTAAACACCGTATTTGTCACCGCCATTGCCCTGGGCATGGGTATGATCCTCCTTACGATGATCGTGAACATGGCCGTAAGCTTCAAATGCCGGGATACGGAAAAAACCTGGTTCGACACCAACGGCCTGGCGGGCTTCATATTTTACCTGAGCCTGGCTGCCGTCATCATCCTTTATATGACAGGAAGGCCGCTTCCAGCCACTTCCGTTCTGGTGGTCATGTTCGTGGTCCCGCTCCTTCTGATCTTTTTAAAGGAGCCCCTGGCCGCCCTGGTGGAAAGGCGGGGCCCGGAGCTTTCCGGCGGAGCCATGTTTTTTGTGGAGGGCTTTTTCGAGCTGTTTGAGGTGCTTTTAAGCTACTTTTCCAATACCCTGTCCTTTGTCCGTGTGGGCGCCTTTGCCGTGAGCCACGCTGCCATGATGCAGGTGGTGCTTATGCTCTCCGGAGCGGAGACCGGGCATATCAGCATCCCGGTCATCGTCCTGGGCAACCTGTTCGTCTGCGGCATGGAGGGCCTTGTGGTGGGGATCCAGGTGCTGAGGCTGGAATACTACGAGCTGTTCAGCCGTTTCTACCGAGGTACTGGCCGAGAATTTAAACCATTCCTGAAAAAACAAACTTTTTAAAAAGGAGATCTTATCATGACATTTACAGTAAAAGTCCTTTTAACCATTGCTCTGATCTTAAGCATTGCAGTTCCCTTCGGGGCCTTCGCCGCAGGCGAGAGATCCAGAGGACGCTATAAACGGGCCCTGGCTGCCAATGTATTCCTTTTCTTCGGCACCATGGTCTTCGCATCCTGCCTGTTCTTCACAGGAAACGCCTTTGCCGCTGAAACGGCCTCCGCTGCTTCCAACGCCACTGGCATGGGCTACATTGCGGCTGCCCTTTCCACCGGCCTTTCCTGTATCGGCGGCGGCGTTGCCGTATCGGCCGCAGCCTCCGCTGCCCTGGGAGCCATCAGTGAGGATTCCTCTATCCTTGGTAAATCCCTGATCTTCGTGGGACTGGCTGAGGGCGTATGCCTTTACGGGCTGATCATCTCCTTTATGATCATCGGCAGCCTGTAAACCGGGGTGAGACTATGAAAATGTATCTCATCAGTGACAACACCGACACCCTTACGGGCATGCGGCTGGCCGGCGTGGAGGGGATCCTGGTCCGCAGCCGGGATCAGGTAAAAAAAGCTCTGGAGGACGCAGTCTCTGATAAGGACAACGGGATCCTCCTGCTGACCGAATCTCTGGGGAAGCAATATCCGGACCTGGTCAGGATCACCCGGACCGACCATAAGATGCCCCTTCTGATCGAGATCCCGGACCGCCACGGCACTGGCCGGAGACCGGATTTCATCACCGCATACGTCAACGAGGCCATCGGGCTGAAACTTTAGAAAATCGAGGTGACTGTTGTGACCATTGAACATAAATTACAGCATTTTGAAGAGCTCTGCATCCACAGCGCCCAGGAAGCCGGAGAAAAAATGACCGCCGACTATACGGCCTATCTGGAATCGGTCCTTAGGGATCATGAGGAAAATGTCAGAAAACAGGCAGAAGCAAGGATCCAGACGGAAACAGAAACCATACAAAGGGAAGCCAATAAACGGCTGGCCATCAATCAGATCGGTCTGAAACGGACGTACAGCCAGAAACAGGAGGAGCTCCAGGGCCGGATCTTTTCCGAGCTCAGGGACCGGCTGGCCCGCTTCATGGAGACCCCGGCTTATGAAACGCTCTTAAAGGAGCAGATCAGAAAGGCCCGGGATTTTGCCCAGGGCGAGGAGATCCATATCTATATCGATCCTGCGGACCAGGAAAAGCAGAACCTCTTATCCATGGAAACCGGCTGCGACATCCGTGTGAGCCAGTATCCCTTCTCCGGCGGCACCCGGGCTGTGATCGCCTCAAAAAACATCCTTATCGACAATTCTTTTGAAACGAAATTAAAGGAAGCCGGAGAAAACTTCCAGTTTATTTTAGGAGGCAGCAGATCATGACAGCTCAAGGAAACATTTACGGAATCAACGGTCCCATCATCTACTTAAAAGGGGATTCCGGATTCCAGATGAATGAAATGGTCTATGTGGGAACGGGCAGGCTGGTGGGTGAGGTCATCGGACTTACCTCTGAACGGACCACCATCGAGGTATACGAAGAGACCACCGGCTTAAAGCCCGGAGAGCCGGTCGCTGGTACAGGGGCTCCCGTGTCCGCCACCCTGGCTCCGGGGATCCTGACCAGTATTTTTGACGGCATCGAACGGCCCTTAAACGCCATCCAGAAGGAAAGCGGCTGCTACATCGACCGGGGCATCCACGCGGATTCCCTGGATACAAAAAAGAAATGGCACGCCCATATGACAGTAAAAAAAGGCGACCGCCTCTATCCCGGCGCCGTCATCGCCGAGGTGCCGGAGACCCGGGCCATCACCCATAAGGTCATGGTGCCGCCGGACATGGAGGGATTTGTCCTCTCTGTGGCCGAAGATGGGGATTACACCATCGAGGAGCCTTTGGTGACCATCCAGAAAAAAGACGGCTCAGAGGCCGTTCTTTCCATGACCCAGAAATGGCCGATCCGCGTCCCCAGACCCGTAAGCCGCCGATACCCCGCCTCCAGGCCCCTGATCACCGGGCAGCGGATCGTGGATACCCTGTTCCCCCTGGCCAAGGGAGGCACCGCCGCCATCCCGGGGGGCTTCGGCACCGGGAAGACCATGATGCAGCACCAGATCGCCAAGTGGTCCGACGCGGACATCATCATCTATATCGGCTGCGGTGAACGTGGAAATGAAATGACCCAGGTGCTGGAGGAATTTTCCCAGCTGGACGATCCCCGGACCGGAAATCCTTTGATGGAGCGGACCACGCTGATCGCCAATACCTCAAATATGCCTGTGGCTGCCAGAGAAGCCAGCCTGTATTCAGGCCTTACCCTGGCAGAGTATTACCGGGATATGGGCTACCATGTAGCCATCATGGCAGACTCCACTTCCCGTTGGGCCGAAGCTCTGCGGGAGCTTTCCGGCCGTCTGGAGGAAATGCCCGCAGAGGAAGGCTTTCCGGCCTATCTGGCCTCCCGCCTGTCCCAGTTCTATGAGCGGGCCGGCATGGTCCAGAACTTAAACGGTTCCGAGGGTTCCGTTTCCATCATCGGCGCGGTCTCCCCCCAGGGCGGCGACTTCTCCGAGCCTGTGACCCAGAACACCAAGCGGTTCGTGCGCTGTTTCTGGGGCCTGGACAAAAATCTGGCCTATGCCCGCCATTTCCCGGCCATCCAGTGGCTCACCAGCTATTCCGAATATCTGACAGACCTTTCCGGCTGGTATGAGACCAATGTGGACAAAAGCTTCGTAGAGTACCGGAACCGGCTGGTGATGCTCTTAAACCAGGAAAGCAGCCTCATGGAGATCGTAAAGCTCATCGGCTCCGATGTGCTGCCTGATGACCAGAAGCTGGTCTTAGAGATCGCCAGAGTGATCCGGCTGGGCTTTCTGCAGCAGAACGCCTTCCACAAGGACGATACCTGCGTACCCTTAAAAAAGCAGTTTAAAATGATGGAGATCATCCTGTATCTTTATGAAAAATGCCGGGCCCTCATCTCTATGGGCATGCCGGTGTCCGTACTGAAGGAGGAAAAGATCTTTGAACGCGTCATAGCCATCCGGTATGACGTACCCAATGACCGTCCGGACATGTTCGACGGCTATAAAAATCAGATCGACGATTTCTATAACTCCGTCATGGAACGGAACGCATAAGGAGGCATAAGAAAATGGCAATCGAATATCTGGGCTTAAGCTCATTAAACGGCCCCCTGGCGGTCCTGGAAGGCGTTTCCGGAGCCGCCTATGATGAGATCGTGGAAATGACCGTAAACGGGAAGGAAAAAAAGCTGGGCCGCATCATCGAGGTCTATGAGGATAAAGCCGTGATCCAGGTCTTTGAGAGCACGGAAAACATGGCGCTCCGCAATACCCACACCCGGCTCACTGGCCATCCCATGGAGATCGGAGTGTCCGTGGATATGCTGGGGCGCACCTTCGACGGCATCGGAAATCCCATCGACGGCCTGGGACCGGTCCTTGCCGAAAAACGGCTGGATGTCAACGGAAAGCCCCTGAACCCTGTGGCCAGAGAATACCCAAGAAACTATATCCGCACCGGGATCTCTGCCATCGACGGCCTTACGACCCTGATCCGGGGCCAGAAGCTGCCGATCTTCTCCGGCAACGGCCTGCCCCATGACCAGCTGGCCGCCCAGATCGTCATGCAGTCGTCTCTGGGGGACGATACCGATGAAAAATTTGCTGTTGTTTTTGCCGCCATGGGTGTAAAATATGATGTGGCGGAATATTTTGAACGGACCTTCCGGGAAAGCGGCGTCCTGGACCATGTGGCCATGTTCATCAATCTGGCCAACGATCCGGTGGTGGAGCGGCTCATCACTCCCAAGGTGGCTTTGACCGTGGCCGAATACCTGGCCTATGAAAAGGGAATGCACATCCTGGTGATCCTGACGGATATGACCTCCTATGCGGAAGCCATGCGGGAAGTCTCCTCCTCCAAGGGAGAGATCCCGTCCCGAAAGGGCTATCCCGGCTATCTGTACAGCGAGCTGGCGTCCCTTTATGAGCGGGCGGGCATCGTGGCGGGGGTAAACGGCTCCGTGACCCAGATCCCGATCTTAACCATGCCCGGCGACGATATCACCCATCCTATCCCGGATCTTACCGGATATATCACCGAAGGCCAGATCGTTCTGGACCGGACCCTTCACGGCCAGTCCATTTACCCGCCCATCAGCGTCCTGCCGTCCCTGTCCAGACTGATGAAGGACGGCATTGGTGAAGGCTATACCCGGGAAGATCATCAGGACGTGGCCAACCAGCTCTTTTCCTGCTACGCCAGGGTAGGAGACGCCAGAGCCCTGGCCTCTGTTATCGGAGAAGATGAGCTCTCCCCGTTGGATAAGAAGTATCTGGAATTCGGAAAGGCCTTTGAGAAGCGGTTCATTGGCCAGGATCCCCACGACAACCGGACGGTCATCGATACCCTGAATATTGGGTGGGAGCTTCTGGGCCTGCTTCCAAGAGAAGAGCTGGACCGGATCGACACAAAGATCCTGGATCAATATTATAAACCCGCATAGATGCGCCACAGCCGCCCTGTGCATATAAGGAGGCAACCATATGAATCCCAACACCTTTCCCACCAAAGGAAATCTGATCCTGGCCAAAAACTCCCTGGCCCTGGCTGTCCAGGGCTACGGACTTATGGATAAAAAGAGGAATATTCTCTTAAAGGAGCTGACCGGACTCATCGGCCAGGCCCGCTCCATCCAGTCGGAGATTGATTCCACCTTCACCTCTGCCTACCGCGCGCTCCAGAAGGCCAATATTGAGCTGGGGGTCCGCTTTGTGGAGGAGATCGCCGACTCCATCCCCACAGAGGATTCCATCCGGGTCAAGGCCCGCAGCATCATGGGGACAGAGATCCCTCTGGTGGAATATACGCCCAGAGAAAAGGAAAGGCCTCCCTATTCCTTTTACAGCACCAGCGATTCCCTGGACGAGGCCTGCCTGGCCTTTGAGCGGGTGAAAGAGCTGACCGCCCGGCTGGCCACGGTGGAGACCTCAGCCTACCGGCTGGCAGAAAGCATCAAAAAGACCCAGAAACGTGCCAACGCCTTGAAAAACATCACCATCCCGTCCTATCAGGCCCTGGTCACAGAGATCACCAACGCCCTGGAGGAAAAGGACCGGGAGGAGTTTACCAGACTAAAAGTGATTAAACGGAGTGCAGGAAAATGATTCAGAAAAGAACCACAGAACCCTCGAAAAACAGCGTGCATGCCCCCTGGATCCACGCCGCCGGTATCCTTACGGCCCTATGGCTCATGATCGTATTTCTGATCACTGCTGTGGAGGCAGTGGCCTACTGGACCCCCGGCTATTACAAAATGGAGTATGAGAAATACCAGGTCCTGGACGACCTGCCGGAAATGACCATGGACGACCTTTTATCCGTCACAGATGAGATGATGGCATATCTGCGCGGAAACCGGGAGGACCTCCATGTGTTCACCACCATGGACGGAGAATACCGGGAGTTTTTCAATGCCCGGGAGATCGCCCACATGGAGGACGTGCGGGGGCTGTTCCTGGGCGGCCTGTGGCTCAGACGGATCGGACTTATGTTTACCCTGGCCTTTGCCGCTCTTTTATATTTCTGGAAACGGGGCCGTAAGGACCGGAGCGCATACCTGGCCCGGGCAGGGACCGGCGTTTTTTTCGCCGCCTGCCTGGCACTGGCCGCCGTCATATCCACAGACTTTTCCCGGTATTTCGTTGTTTTCCACCATATCTTTTTTGACAACGACCTTTGGATCCTGGATCCTGACACAGATATGCTCATCAACATCGTACCCGAGGCGTTCTTTATGGATACGGCTCTGCGGATCGCCATTGTTTTTGCCATATTCGTGACCATTTTCTTCGGAGCCTGCCTGTTCCTTTGGCTCAAGGGGCGGAAAGCCGCGGAAAAAGGGGGAAATTAATCCTTTACTTGTGTTTTGATTTCTTATATAATGACCCTAAAGCGACAAAATGGGGACTGTTTATTTATGAAATATAAGAAAAAAATACTCTGCTTCTTTCTGTGCATAGCCCTTATGACAGGGCTTTTTCCAGTTTCCGCAGCCTTCGCTGCGGCAGACTGGCCCACAGACGTATCCATCTCCGCCGACGGCGGGATCCTTATGGACGCCGGTTCCGGCGCGATCCTCTATGAAAAAAACTCCCGGGAGGCCTATTATCCCGCCAGTATCACCAAGATCCTGACAGCTCTTGTCATCCTTGAAAACTGTGATCTGGACGAGACTGTAACGTTTTCCAATGAAGCCGTCAACACCCTGGAGCCTGGAGCTTCGATCCTTGGGGCACGGGCCGGAGACCAGCTTTCGGTCCGGGAATGCCTCTACGCCCTTCTTCTCCAGTCAGCCAACGAGGTGGCAAACGCTCTGGCGGAGCACTGCTCCGGCAGCATCGATGCCTTTGCGGAGCTGATGAATGAAAAGGCCCGGTCTCTGGGCTGTACCAGTTCAAATTTTGCCAATCCCAGCGGCCTCAATGATGAAAACCACTATACCAGCGCCTACGACATGGCCCTGATCTCCCAGGCGGCTTTTTCCAATCCCACCTTTGTAGAGATCGATTCCACCACCTATTACGATGTTCCGGCCGGGAAATTAAAGCAGTATCCCGACGGCTGGCGCTACTACGCCCACCACCGGATGCTGAAAAAAAATGATTCCCTCTATTATGACGGGGTCATCGGCGGAAAAACGGGCTACACCTCTCTTGCAGGAAACACCTTGGTGACCTGTGCAGAGCGGGATGGGCTGAAACTGATCGCTGTGGTCTTAAACGGCCATCAGACTCATTACTCCGATACGAAGGCGCTTTTTGACTTTGGTTTCCGGAATTTCAAGTCCGTGTCCGTTGCAGGCCAGGACAGCGTCTATCAGGACATCGAAAACGACCTGGCCATCGGCGGGATCCATCTGGGCGGCTCCATACGGCTTTCTGTTGGAAAAAACAGCGCCGTTACCCTTCCCTCGGAAGGGGATTTTTCTGATGTGTCCTCTTCCTTAAGCTATACTCTGGAGGAAGCAGCTCCATCATCTGCCGTGGCACGGATCGATTATACGTATGGAGACAGAAATGTGGGACATGCCTATCTGGAGGCCGTCAATGTCCCTGCCTATACACCAGATCCATCTATGCTGGCAGAGCTTGCAGAAAGCACCGGGGCCGTAAACGAAACGGCCAAGGCAGATTCCGGGCTGGAGACCGGAGAGACGGAGCAGGCCGATACCCCGGAGAGCTCCAGGGCAGATGAAGACGGATCCGGCGTCCAGGAAAAGGACGAAAAGCCGGAAACGACTGGCAGCAAAGCTCCGGAAAAAAAGGACCGCTCTCCTATGGTTTCCATCCTCATTAAGGGGATCTCTGTCCTGGCTGTGATCGCCGTCATCGGGGCGGCCATCTTCGGATTCCTCACCTACCGGGCCCACAAGGAGCGGGCCGAGCGGATCCTCCGCCAGCAGCGCCGTGAAAAACGGCTGAAGAAATGGGGCTACTCCACCAAGGAATTTGACCAGATCATGGAGGAGCATCTCCGCTCTAAAAGCCAGATAAAAAAGCCGGGCCTCCGGGACCGGTGGAAAAAATAATACGCAGATGGGGCGCCTTTTAAGCGCCCCATTGATCATTTCCCATGTTTTTTTGTTTTCAGCCGCTCTGCCCGGCGGACTCTGGCCTCTTCCTTCTTCCGCGCCACAAACTCTGCGCCCTCTTCTCCCACCAGCTTCTGGGTCTTCACCACAAAGATCGAACCATCCTCAGCCTTTTTCATCCGGATCTTCCCCTTCATAAGCCCATGCTCCGGGCACGCGGCCAGACAAAGGTAGAATCTCTGTCCATAGGAAAACCAGCGGATCTTTTTCCTAAGCATCCGCCGGCATTTATAACATACCATGTCCGTGACCCTCTTATCCTTCATGGCCTCTTCCTTTGATGCAAAGCCTCTGGATACAAATTTGGAATAATCCGGAAAATTCAAAACAATTTCCTCCTCCGGACACCGGGGGATCCTGTAATAATCCACAGATACATAATCCCCCACCGCTTTCATGTCCAGACACGCCATGACCTTTCCTGTGTAGACTGCATCGCCCAGAGCCCTGTGAAAGGGTGCGTCCATCCGGATATTCAGAAGCTTCACAGCTTCATCCAATGCCTCCCTTGTCTTTCCGTCAGAAAAAGTAAGGCTGTATAATTTCTGCACATCGTAAAACAGCAGCGGACTGGCAAAGGGGATCTCCATGCCATGGTATACCATATTCCTCTGCAGCTCTGTCAGATCCATGCTCCCCCAGGTACAGAAGACCGGCGCCTCCCCGCACCACTCCATGAACTCCTCCATGACCTCCTTAAAGGGCCTTCCGTCCCTGTCCAGCTCGTCCATGGAAACATGGGTCACCTCGGAAATGATATAATGCAGCTGCCGGTACACGCAGGGGCGGACCAGCCGGTGGAACTGGGATACCTGCTCCATTTTTTCGTTGAGCTTCACAGCTCCGATCTCAAAAATCTCAAACGGCAGATGATCCAGGGATGTTTCCTTTCCTGCCGCGCTCTGGTTCCATTCCAGATCAAATACAATGTAATTACTCATAATACGCCCAGTATAACACAGATTCTTCCCGTTGTAAATTTGTAACCGGCGGCGGCCCCCAGCGTGCAAGACGACGGCCCCGGTGGCTTTGGCGGTTACCGGATGGCGGTTTTGGCAGTTGCGGCTGACATCCACGATGGTCACAGGACGGCTTCAGCCGATCGCTCCAACGGGTCTGGGCCTGCGACCCTGGCAGTTCCCGGCCCCGGCGGCTTTGGTTCCCCGGCCCGGGCCGGCCGAATTTCCGGTTGTGTTTCTCTCCTTCCAATATTATACTAGGATCATAAGAAAAACATACGGGAGGTGCCCATGAACGCCATCACCATCGCCCATTTAAGCGATATCCACCATAACCCCGACGAAAACAGCCAGATATCCACATTGCTGCGGGAAAAGGGCCTGCTTGTGGAAAAACTCCTGGACCAGTGCCTGGAGACCCTGAAGCAGAGAAAGCCGGACATTGTCCTGATCACCGGAGATATGACCCATGAAGGAACGTCCAGCCATTACCGGTATCTCCATGACGCCCTTTCCTCCGCTCTTCCAGGTACTCCGGTGCTCTGCGCCATGGGAAACCATGATGTAAGGGGCGCGTTCCGTGAAGGCTTTCTTGGGCTCGCCCCTTCAGACAGGCCATACTATGCCTCCGCATCCGTCAAGGGCTGGCTTTTTGTCTCCCTGGACAGTGCCTTTGAAAAGGGGCTGGAAGGGGTACTGACCAAAGAAGCCATGGATTTTCTGGAGAATGCCATGGAAGCGGCGGGAAAAAGCGGGCCTGGATCGTCTGCCGGGCCGGAAACCATTCTTTTAATGCACCACCCCATCCTAAAGGCCGCCGGCCCCATGGGGCTTACAGCAGATTCCCGTCTCCTCCGGCTGCTGGAAAGCGGCCGCATCGCCGCCATGTTCAACGGCCACGTCCATGGCAGCTATACGGGAACCGTCTGCGGCGTTCCCCAGTTCACGGCTGACTCCTTAAAGACCGGCTGCGATTACTGCGGCCATTTCCTGGCCTATAACGACCGGGCCGGCTACCAGCTTGTGACCTTCCAGGAAAACGGAGACTGGAACGTGGAACGTTTCCTTCTTCATCCAGAAATTGAAACATTTTTTCAAAAAAACCTGTATACATAAAATGGTTAAACATTTTATATTAATATTAATTTTGATTCCAACATTATTTCAAACACGGAGGTATCATGTATGAAACACTTTACTGGACTTGCCCACATCGCCCTGTTCACCAAAGACCTGAAGACCTCGACAGCGTTTTATGAAGCCCTGGGCGGCGTTGTCACCGACCATGCGGACGTGGAAAAACCAACCGGCACCAACCACATCACCATGGTGCAGATGCCCGGCTTTTTTCTGGAGATCATCGAGCCCCACGACGGCAGCCCTGTGACCGCCGAAGGCGGCCTGTTCCCCCATATTGCCATTGAGGTGGACGACATTGACGCGGCCTTTGCCGATGTAAAGGCTGCCGGGGTTTCCTCCTTCCGCACGGAAGAACCCATGACCATGCCCATTTTCGGCGGGATCCGGAACCTGTTCTTTAAGGGACCCGACGGCGAACTGATCGAATTATTACAGCATTTATAATTTTCAAGACTATATAAGAAAAAAGCCCGCTTTCAGGCTTCTCCGCCTGCGGCGGGCTGCTTCTGCGGACAAATTTCCTTCCGCCCCATGGCGATCCACGCGGAGCGTTTTTATTTCATAGGACGCACTTTCCTATTGCATGAAAAGATCCCCTGCCGGACGGCTGATGACCGCTGGCATAGGATCTTTTTCTTTTACTGGAACAACTGTCCTGTCACTTCCAGAGGGATCGTGAAGCTTACAGCTCCCATATATCCAGGAGCCACGTCATACTCGTCAAAGTAGATCACCAGCTCCCCGCTGTCGCTGAAGGAATAGCTTTCTTCTCCAGTGAGGCCTGCAAAGTCCATTTCCGGGATATCTGAATCGATGAAGTATGCGATATTTTCATCCTCCTTCATCTGGGCCCGCATCTGCTCCTTAATATTTTCACTGATCTTCGTGAGCATTTCTCCGCTTCCTCCGGTCAGATCCGTAAGGCTCACAGTATTTCCGGTTGTTTTATCAATGGTGAACACCTTCACATACTGGGTCCCGCTGGCCATTACCAAAGTTGTATTGATCCGGATGCTCACGTACCGGTCGTTCTGGGACACGATATCATAGCTGGATTCCATGGAATAATGGCCTTCTCCGCCGGATGCCTCCAGATCCTTCTCGTACTGGGCGATCAGAGACTCTGCGTACTCCTCGATCTCCTGATTGGCCGCGATCTCGGTCCCGTTTTCACTGTCGATCTTGGGAATGTCGATCTTACTGTTAAAATTCCCCTGCTCATCTTCAAAGGTCCGGAAGGTCATCACCTTCGCCAGGGCGCCGATGATCGGCAGCTTTTCCATGGCATTGGCCGTTACCGGACTGATATTTGCCAGGGCGCCTACGGTCACCAGAACGGCGGCCGCCGCGGCCGCGGTCCTCTTCATCCATACATGATTTTTCATATTTTTTCTTCCTTTCCTGTCCTCCAGGGAGATCACCCCGGATACAGACCTTTCTTTTTCTTCTTTCGCCTGCCTGATACCGGCCAGCATACGGTCTCTGGCATTGGCCGGAACCGGGATCTCCTCATATTTCTGTTTCATCTCCATCACCTGGGTTTGGAACTCTTTTTCCAGAAGCTCCTCATCCTCATATTTCCAATTCTTTTCCATTTTTTCCCTCCTGCTCTATATATTCAGGCCATTTTCACTTGCAGCTCTTTCAAGGTACGGTAGAGACGGCTTTTGATGGTATTGGGATTTTCATCCATGACCATGGCGATCTCCTCCAGCTTCATGTCTTCAAAGAAACGAAGGCGTATGAGTGTTTTCTGTTCATCCGTCAGTCCCGAAAGGGCTTTCTGCAGATCTGCATTTCCATAGGATGCGTTGACAGCGATCTCAGCGGCCTCATCAAGAGAAACCGTTTCCCGCTTTTTCCGAAGCTGGCTGATGGCCGTGTTGATCACGATCCGGTAGATCCAGGTCTTGGCAAATGCAGGATTTTTCAGTTTTTCCGCCTCTTTTATGGCTTTATAGGCGCTTTCCTGGACAATATCCAGGGCGTCCTCCTCATTTCTGACATATCCATATGCCAGACGGTAAAATTGTCCATAGTTTTCTGTCAGCACATCTTCAATTATTTTTTCACAGCTGTTCATATTGTCTTGTGCCTTTCTGTATTTTGTTTTCTATTCATTAGACACCCCGCCGTCCGGGAAAGTTTCACAGACCGGAGATTTTCCTTTTGCTCCGGAATTTCCGCTTCTTGTACCGGAGCTTCTGCCTTTTATACCGGATTTTCTGCCTCCGGGAGCCTTCCATCCTCTGGCCGGGTGCTTCACGATGGTTTTGACTTTCCTTATTATAACGCCTATAATAACAGAAGATACGGCTTATTTTTATTGAGGAGGATGGACATGCTCGCATACACATACAAAGAACATGGAAAATTTATTTTAGAAGAAAAAGAAAGGCCTGTTTTAAAGGATCCGAAGGATGCCATTGTAAAGGTCACTCTGGCCAGCATCTGCACCAGTGATCTTCACATCAGGCACGGCTCCGTTCCCAGGGCTGTTCCCGGCATCACCGTGGGCCATGAGCTGGTGGGGATCGTGGAGGAAGCAGGAAGCGGCGTCACAAAGGTAAAGCCTGGGGACCGGGTCACGGTCAACGTGGAAACCTTCTGCGGGGAATGCTTCTTCTGCCAGCACGGCTTTGTCAACAACTGTGAGGATCCTGACGGCGGCTGGGCTCTTGGCTGCCGCATCGACGGCGGACAGGCTGAGTATGTGCGGGTTCCCCACGCAGACCAGGGGCTCAACCGGATCCCGGACTCTGTGACCGATGAACAGGCCCTGTTTGTGGGCGACATCCTGGCCACCGGCTACTGGGCCGCCAGAATTTCAGAAATCAAGCCCGACGATACGGTCCTCATCATCGGAGCAGGTCCCACGGGACTGTGTACCCTGGCCTGTGTTCTCTTAAAAAAGCCAGAAAAAGTCATTGTCTGCGAAACCGATGAACGGCGGATCGCCTTCGTAAGAAAGCACTACCCACAGGCCCTGGTCTTTGATCCCAGATCTGAGGACCCGGAGTCCTTTGTAAGATCCCATACCCGCCACAGAGGTGCAGACGTGGTCCTGGAGGTGGCCGGTACGGAAAAAACCTTTGAAATGGCCTGGAAATGCGCCCGTCCCAACGCCATCGTAACAATCGTCGCCCTCTACGACCGCCCGCAGACGCTGCCGTTACCGGATATGTATGGAAAAAACCTTACCTTTAAAACAGGAGGCGTGGACGGCTGCGACTGCGACGCGATCTTAAAACTGATCGGGGAAGGGAAGATCGATACGACGCCCCTGATCACACACGCCTATCCGCTGGAGAAAATTGAAGAAGCTTATGAGCTTTTTGAGGAGAAGCGGGATGGAGTGATCAAGGTGGCGGTGAGGGTGTAGGAAAAGCCTCTCTGAATCAAAATATTTTCATATCAAAAGGGGCATTGCTGAAATATCATTTGCAGTGCCCCTTTTCTGGAAATACAGGTTATCTTCCTTTTCATAAACTAAAATGAAATTGCTCATTCACAGATGTTTTTACCATATCGATCAAAGAAGTGGCTGCTTCTGTCAGATGCTTTCCTTTTTTATATACTGCATAAAAAGTTGCCGTAACTGGCGGATCTACCACAGAAAAAATTCTAAGATTTTCACTATGAGCGCTTCTATCTATGTAGCCAGCCAGAGAAAAACCTACACCATATCCGATATTCACCAGGTTAATCATTACAAAAATCTTTTTTAGGAGAAATATATTTTTAGGAAAGACATTACAGGCCTTTAACACTTGACTGCTATATCTTCTAAGGCTCTGGGATTCATTTACCAATAAAAAACGTTCATCTTGAAATAAACCCATATCAATATACGGAAACGTATGCCCCGGACATATCTGAGCATTCGCACAAAGGGGATGATTTTTGTGTACCATAAACACTACTTCATCATTTAAAAGAGGGACATACTCAAAATCCTTACGAAGCGTATTACAATTGCAAAAAAATAAATCCAGTTCATTATTCAAGAGCATCTGTTCCATTGGTGCGTAATTATGTTCCATCCAGACCAGCTTTGTCCTTGGATACATTTTATCCATCCAGGGCAATACTACTGGCGTAAGAAAATGAGATCGAATGTCCTGGATCCCCACGCGTAAACGTTCATTTTGTCCATTAACAATTTCTGAAAGCCCATAATCAAAGCTTTCTTTAAGACTTAACATCTGTCTGGCTTTTTCTACATACAGTTCTCCTGCCTGTGTCAATACAAAAGACTTTCCTATCCGTTCAAACAGACGGATTCCAAGGATGTTTTCCAGATTGCTAATATACAAACTCAGCGCAGGCTGGGAAATAAAAAGAAGCTTGGCAGCCTGTGTAATATTTCCGGTCTCCGCTAATGTGCATACATACAGCTGTTCTTTTAAATTCATCGATCATTCTTCCCCCTTTTCTTTATTCTACCATACAAACATAAGGAAAACAAATTATTTTAATAATTTTAATTGATTTTACAAATATTCGGTAAATAATTATAATATTACTATAAAATACATTATCAGACGTAACTATCCAAAATTTCCACATTTCTAAGTAAAGGGAGGAAAGTTTATGAAAAAACGATTTTTAAGTTTATCACTGGCTTTGTGTATGGTTTTGACGGCCTGCGGAAGCGGAGGTGAAGAAAAGCAGACTACGGATGGATCCTCACCAGCCCCTTCAGAGACCTCATCAGAATCCGCATCCGCCGGAGTGGAAAAGGGACCTGTGCAGACATCAGACACTGAGAAAGTCTCGTCCAAGGATACTCTGGTAGTTGCCTTTGATAGAGAGCCTGCAACTCTGGACCCTCTTGGAAACAATGTAACGGTAAAGCGTATGATCGAAGGCAGCATTTTTGATACGCTCTTAGAATTTAATGAAAATATGGAGCCATCCCCTTGTCTTGCTGAAAGCTGGGAGCAAATAGACGAGCTGACCTGGAAATTCAATCTTAGAAAAGATGTGAAATTCCATAATGGTGATCCTCTGACCTCTAAAGATGTAAAATTCAGTTTCTTAAGGGTCGGCAACGGAACTTTAGGAAATGATGCTGCCACACAGTTCGATCCAAATGGATACGAAACTCCTGACGATTACACATTTATCTTAAAAACCCTGGAACCATGGGCATTCACAGAAGCCCAGGTATGTTCCGAAGCTCTCAGCATTGTTCCAGAAAAAGTAGTAACCGAAATGGGGGACGATGCATTCGGACGTGCTCCTGTCGGAAGCGGCGCATATAAATTTGTCTCCTGGACCGCTGGCGATAATATTACGGTAGAAAGAAACGATGAATACTGGAGAGATAAATCCATCTTAAAAACAATCAAATTCCGGATCATCACCGAAGCCGCCAGCCGTACCATCGACCTGGAAAGCGGAGGCGTTGACATCACTCTTGGGCTTCCTACCACTGACGCAGACCGTATTGAAGAAAATCCAGATACCCAGCTTATCGTCAGCACTGGTGCTACGGATCGTTATATTGCCTTCAACTGCCAGAAGGACGTTTTTAAAGATAAACGCGTCCGCCAGGCATTAAACTACGCAACTGATAAAGAATCCATCCGTGTGGTATGCTACGGAGAGAATACCTCAGAAACTATGGACAGTGTGGTTCCAAGCACACTTCCAGGACATATTTCTTCTCTTAAACAGTACGATTATGACATTGAAAAAGCGAAGGAGCTTTTAAAGGAAGCCGGTATGGAAAATGGCTTTGAAGTAGAATTTATGTATCTTGCCAATTCCACCAATAATATGCTGGCAGAACTCCTCCAGCAGATGTGGAGCCAGGTAGGCGTTACGCTTGTATTAAAGCCCACTGAATCCGGAGCACTGACCACATCCTTAAATAAAGGGGAGCAGGAACTGTGCTGTGCTGGTACAAGTTACAGCCTGTTTGAAGCAGGCGCCGGATTATATAATATGTTCCACACTGAAAGAATGTATTCCGGAAGTGCCCGCTCCAATCTCTCAAGCCCGGAAGTGGACAAGGTCCTCGATGAGATCAATATAACCTCAGACGCAGAAAAGCGTGCAGAGCTTGTTGGACAGGCCCAGGAACTGATTCATGAAGAATCTCCATTTATTTATATTGCTTTTACAAAAAACATCATCGGCGCTGGAAGCAAAGTACGCGGATTTGTTCCTACTCCCACAGCCATGTATGATTTCAGAACTGTATACTTCGTAGAATAATCTTACTAATCTGACTCGGACTGACTGATTCCGGGAACCTTTCTGGGATAGATGATATTCTTTTATACCAGAAGGTTCCCGGCTATTACAGAGAAAGGAGGTTCCAACATGCTGAAATACATCGGCCGGCGGCTGCTCATGATGATCCCAGTCATGCTGGGAGTTATTCTGATTGTTTTTACTTTAATGTATATCACTCCCGGTGACCCTGTGGATACACTTCTTGGAGATGATGCAACTCCTGAAATGGCAGAACAGCTGCGGGAAGAACTTGGACTCAACGGTACCTATATTGAACGGTTAGGTAAATATCTGGTAAATCTGGCCCACGGAGATCTCGGGATCTGTTACTCCACAAAGCAGCCTGTCATGGACCGAATTATCCAGACCTTTCCCAATTCTCTAAAACTTGCGGGATGCTCTGTGCTTCTTTCTGTTGCGATTGGGCTGACTCTTGGTATCGTATCTGCTGTAAAGCAGTATTCTCTTTTTGATAATATCGCTATGACTCTGGCCATGATCGGAAATGCCATGCCGAACTTCTGGCAAGGACTCCTCCTAATGCTTCTGTTCGCGCTGCACTGGAAGATACTCCCAGCATCTGGCTTTGATGGATGGACATATATGATCCTTCCCGCGATTACCATTGGTACCAGTTCTGCAGCGGCTGTCGCCAGAATGACCCGATCCAGTATGCTGGAGGTCATCCGGCAGGACTACATTACAACTGCTGAGGCAAAGGGCCAGACGGAACTGAAAATCATTATCTTCCATGCCCTTAAAAATGCCCTGATTCCTGTTATTACCACCATCGGCATCCAGTTTGGCCATCTTCTTGGCGGTGCTGTGCTGACAGAATCCATTTTTGCAGTGCCAGGCGTTGGAAAGATGATGGTTGATGCCATCAAGGCAAGGAACTATCCCGTTGTCCAGGGCGGTGTACTTATGGTAGCCCTCACATTCAGCCTTGTAAACCTGGCCGTGGATATCCTGTACGCTTTTGTTGATCCACGAATCCGTTCACAGTACAAGTAAGGGGGTGGCAATATGGAAAAAACAAAGGATTTAACATCATCCTCTGAGGCTGGTTCCATCAAAAAACGAAGTCAGGTCAAGGAGGTATGGAGACGGTTCTGCCGAAATAAACAGGCCATGGTCGGTATGTGCATGCTTCTTCTGCTGATCTTTGCCGCTATTTTTGCTGACATCATAGCGCCCTATGATCCCGTGGAGCAGGACATTATCAACCGTTTAAAACCACCGTCATCTGCCCATTGGTTCGGAACCGACGAACTGGGACGCGATATTTTCAGCCGTATTCTCTATGGAAGCCGTATTTCCCTCACTGTCGGTCTGATTGCCGTAGGACTCTCCAGCATTGTTGGCTGCGCCCTTGGAGCCATAGCTGGATATTATGGCGGCGTACTTGACAATATAATTATGCGATGTACTGACGTACTAATGGCAATTCCCAGCATTCTTCTAAATATTTCCATTGTAGCAGCGTTGGGAACCGGACTCCAGAATGTAATGATCGCCATAGGAATTTCCAGTGTTCCTGCCTACTGCCGTATTATGCGTGCATCCCTTCTTTCATTGAAGGAACAGGAATTTGTAGACGCTTCCCGTGCAGCCGGGGCCAGTGACGTTCATATTATCATCCATCATATTCTTCCAAACAGCCTTGCCCCTCTGATCGTTCAGGCGACTTTAAAAATTGGCGGTGCGATTCTTTCCTGTGCCAGTATGAGCTTTATCGGCCTCGGGATTGTACCTCCTACACCAGAGTGGGGCGCGATGCTCTCCACTGGAAGGGATTTTTTAAGGGATGCGCCGCATCTGACTGCTTTCCCTGGAATGGCTATCATGTTCGCTGTATTTGCCATGAACTTAATGGGTGATGGGCTGCGGGATGCGCTGGATCCCAAGCTGAAAAACTAGGGGGTGAATCTGAATGAATGAGCACACAAACCTTTTAGAAATTAAGGACCTTACAGTGCACTATGTGACTGTGGACGGTACCGTCCATGCTGTTGAAAATCTGAATCTTACTCTTCCCGAAGGAAAAACCCTGGGACTGGTGGGGGAAACAGGCGCTGGAAAAACTACAACCGTTAAAGCAATCATGCAGATTCTCCCGGATCCGCCTGCAAAAATCCTAAATGGAGAAGTAATTTTCTGCGGGGAAGATCTTCTGAAAAAAAACAAAAAATCCATGAGAAAAATCCGTGGAAAACAGATTTCCATGATCTTCCAGGACCCCATGACCTCTCTGAATCCTGTGATCACAGTTGGAGAACAGATTATGGAGGTAATCCGGCTCCACGATAAAAAAATGAGTAAGAAGGATGCTTATACCAAGGCCTGCGAAATGCTGGAACTTGTAGGAATTAAAGCGGACCGGGCTGGCGATTATCCGCATCAGTTCTCCGGAGGTATGAAACAGCGTGTGATCATTGCCATGGCTCTGGCATGTAACCCCAGACTTCTTATTGCAGATGAACCCACCACTGCTTTGGATGTTACGATCCAGGCGCAGGTGCTGGAGCTGATGAGAAAACTTAAGGCCAAATACCAGACCTCCATGATCATGATCACCCACGATCTGGGAATCGTAGCAGAAATATGTGACTATGTAGCCGTTATGTACGCCGGTGAAATTGTAGAATACGGAAACAGAGAGCAATTATTCCATCGTCCATCCCATCCTTATACAAAAGGCCTGTTTGCATGTATTCCAAATCTGATGGAGGAAGAGACTACATTGATTCCCATTGAAGGGATGACCCCTGATCCTACAAATCTTCCAACTGGCTGCCGTTTCCATCCCCGCTGTCCATATGCGACAGAAGAATGTTCAAAAACGAATCCTGCCAGTAAGGAAATCGAAAATGGGCACCATGTCAAGTGTCTGCACATATAAAGGAGGGATTGACCATGAGTGAAAATATATTGGAAGTCCGTCATTTGAAAAAATATTTTCCGACCAAACGCGGACTGCTCCATGCGGTTGACGATGTAAATTTCTCCATTAAAAAAGGTACTACCATGGGGTTGGTCGGAGAATCCGGATGCGGAAAGTCAACGGTTGGCCGTCTGATCTTAAGGCTTACGGAAGCGACAGATGGGGAAATCCTCTTTTATGACGACGATATCAGAAAATACGACCGTGAAAAAATGCGTCACACACGGAGAAGGCTCCAGATTGTTTTCCAGGATCCCTACGCTTCTTTAGACGGAAGAAAAAGCATTTTTGAAAGTATCGCCGAGCCTCTCCAGGTTCAAAAAATATATCAGAACAAAAAAGAAATGGAAGAAAAAGTTTATGAGCTCATGGCTACTGCCGGCCTTGCCAGACGCCTTGCCAATTCATACCCTCATGAACTGGACGGCGGCAGAAGACAGCGTGTTGGAATTGCGCGGGCCCTGGCCTTAAACCCAGACTTTCTTGTTCTCGATGAGCCGGTTTCCGCATTAGATGTCTCTATTCAGGCGCAGGTATTGAATCTGATGGAACAGCTCCAGGAACAGATGGGACTCACCTATTTGTTTATTTCCCATGATCTAAGCGTTGTAAAACATATCAGTGATGAAATCGCTGTTATGTATCTGGGACAGATTGTTGAAAAAGCTGAATGCAAGGATCTTTTTAAGCATCCATCCCATCCTTATACCCAGGCTCTGCTGAGTGCAGTTCCAATCCCATCGATTGATTATCATGTGGACCGGATCGTGCTGGAAGGTGATGTCCCAAGTCCCATCAATCCATCCCCTGGCTGCCGCTTTGCCGGAAGGTGCCGTTTCTGCAAGGAAAAATGCCGTCACGAAACACCCGAATTAAAGGATATTGGAAATGGTCATATGGTTGCCTGCCATTTTGTGGGTGAATTCTAAATCAAAAGATGAGAAAGGAAGAAAATATGGAACTGCGATTGGAATCTTTCGTTCAGGATACAATTAAAAGAAAGCTGGATCTATACCATGTAGTCGTCCGTCAGCATGGAGAAATCATTGGTAAATTTGACTGGCGTGAAAACCGCAGGGAGGACATTCATTCTGTCAGCAAAAGTTTTCTCAGCATCGCCATCGGTATTGCCATTGATGAAGGGATCCTCCGGTTGGATGAAAAACCAGCTGAGATATTTTCTGATAAGCTTCCGGAAAGTCCATCCGAAAACTTACAGGCAATGACGATCCGAGATATGATCATGATGGCTACCGGACATGACCATTTTATTCTGCAAGGCTATTCTGCTTCTGATGACCGGCCTGTCAGGGATGCCATTGAAAATGACGACTGGGTTCAGTATGCTCTGGAATTTGACGTTCCGTATAAACCCGGGACCTACTGGAAATATAATAATTTCGGCCCATATCTGGCATCCGTTATCATTCAGGAACGGACCGGGGAACGTCTTGTGGATTGGTTAAAGCCCCGTCTGTTCACTCCCCTCGGCATACGCAATCCTCAGTGGCTGGAATCTGTAAAAGGATATACTCTGGGATGCGGCGGGCTTCATCTTTCCACAGAAGAATTATCCAGATTTGGGCAGCTTTGTCTTAATAAAGGCCAATGGGAAGGAAAGCAGCTGGTTTCTGCCTCCTGGATCGAGGAAGCCACTGCCTGCCAGATTTCTAATAAAATCGAGGGAAAAGTCCAGCATCCCGATGAATGCGCCGGATATGGATACTTTTTCTGGAGATGTTCCAGAGATAATGCATACTGTGGAAATGGTTATGCCGGACAGAGAATTTTTGTCTTACCGGAGCAGGATGCCTGTATTGCTGTTACTGCCCATGAATTTAACTCTGGATCTGTTTCTGACTGCGTATGGAACCATATCGTTCCCCAGCTAAAATAAAACCTTACATAGACGGATCCGATGTCCCCAGTTCCTTCCCAGGCACTGGGGACAATCTGTATATTTCCATCCATAACATATCTATCTTTATTTGCAGGAATACTTACAATCCATATCCGCAGCACTAACAGGTCAATCATCTATAATCCGTGCAAATCTTGCATAGGGTTGTGCTATCTGCTACAATAACACTACTATCTAAATTCCTTTTTCATAATATATCAGCCAAAGGAGGACTCCCTATGTTCCGCAGTATGAGGCGTTCCAGACAGCAGCTGGAAAACGATGAAACCATTAAAATCCTGCGTTCCGGCACCACCGGCGTTCTTGGACTGACCGGTGACGACGGCTATCCCTATACGGTTCCCATCAACTATGTATACGAGGATGGGAAAATTTATTTTCATGGTGCGAGATCGGGCCACAAATACGATTCCATAAAAAACCATGACAAGGTGTCCTTATGCGTAATTGAAAAAGAGGACATTATAAAGGAGGAGCTTACCACATATTTTCGCAGCGTGATCCTGTTCGGACGTGCCAGGATCCTGGAAACAGACGAGGAGATCCTCCATGCCGCCAGGGTCTTCAGCCTCCGATACAACGCAGACCGGGATTTTGTGGAAAAAGAGATCCAGAACGAATGGAGCAATCTGTGCTGTGTGGAGATTTCCATTGAGCATATGACCGGGAAAGAGGCCATCGAGCTGACCCGTGCCCGCAGCAATGAAGTGCTATACTAATGTTGTAACAGGAGTGGCTAATAAGATATAATCAATCTTATAAAGAAAAGAGGTACACATTATGCCACAGAGTTACACCCCTGAATTTAAAAAGAA
>NZ_JAOQJF010000037.1:0-27395 GCF_025567195.1 Alitiscatomonas aceti
TTCTTTTTAAATTCAGGGGTGTAACTCTGTGGCATAATGTGTACCTCTTTTCTTTATAAGATTGATTATATCTTATTAGCCACTCCTGTTACAACATTAGTATAGCACTTCACTCCTCATACTCTACAAAACAATCTGCGAATGCCCGATAGTCCCCCTCATCCATCCGAGGGTGCTCCTTACCAAAAAACAGGGCATAAAAAATCGCTTTTACCTGGTAGGGATCTACTTCTTCGGCTTCTGTCATACCATTAATTTCATTTAACACCCCATCCAGTTTTTCAAAACTGTCCTGCATATTTTCGATGTACATCCGATACTCTGCTGGCACCTTTGAGGACAAATACCCTCCATGAAAGGACAGCTGGACAGCAGAAATGTTATGGTCTACAGTCCCAGAAAGCGTGCACATAATCATGGTGGCAATTAAAATAACAGGGGTTACTAATGCTGCAATAACAGAAAAAACCACAGTCCGCCCATTCCGGTCAGATAGGGTAAGCGCTACCAGTTTTGCTGTCACAGCGGCAGCTGAGACGGCCATAAAATCACTCCTTCCACACTTTTTATCGAGATATTCATCTGACGCATCAGGATTTATTTCATTCCATCATAGCCCCCCATATGAAACAGGCTCTGCTGATAGAAGTCTCCCTCTCTTTCCTGTTTCTGTACAAGCTGATAAGCATGTTCGATTGCGTCCTCCAGAAACTGGGTTTCAAACCCTGCCGTTTCGTACCCTTGCCAGATTACATTGGAATAATAGTCAGAGGGAATTCCAAATGAATGCCCTGGTGTCATCACATAAACCATGGCCGGAACAATTTTTCCATCCAGTTCAATCTCCAGCATCTGCTTATCATAGAAATTCGGATACCCTTCATAAAGATCCAGCGATGCCTCGTCTTTCTTCTGAATCTCCCAGACCAGTACCGGCACAGTACTCCCTGCTTTAGGTTCTACGGTTGCCACAGCCCCCCTGCGGCCTCCCCGAAATAACAGTTCGTAATCCTTTAATTCACTCTTTCCTACTACCTTCGCAGTCGGACAACGAAATGCCATCTGCTCCAGATTCAGATTGCTCCCATAGGCAATATAAAGTCTTTGTTTTCCTTTCAATTTGCTTCCTCCTGTCACATTCGCATACAAAAAGCCGTGGATTCCTGTGCTTCCCCAGCTGATTCTAATTCCTCAATTGGATGAATGGTTTCCTGTCTCTGGATCCGTTCTGCCAATTCCTTCTCCCGCTTCTGTCGCATTCTTTCCTTTTGTGCTTCCGCCTGAGCCGGATCCTTCCAGGCAATACAGCCCGGCAGATTTGCCAGCAGATGTTGACGAGCTGTGGCGAATTCTTCCCCATTTAATCCTAGCCGTAAAAGCCAAGTGCGGAATGTATACTTCTCATTGCTGGTCTGAGTTTTTCTTCTGCTGGCGCAGGACTGATTCAGCGCTTGGGCGCCAATCGCCAGACAAAACTGGATATAGGCCTTAATCTTGCCTGCATGAAGCGTCCCATTGAACAGACGAAATTCCACTGTTCCTTTCTGAAAAACAGAATGAAGGTTCAGACAATGATAACGGCTGTCATCATAATGCTGGTCTCTGCGGCTCTCCCCGTTATACCAGATCCGTTCCACTGCCTCCATACTCTTTGGTTTTCTTCTGTTTAATTCTTCCAAAAATCGTGTGTCTACTGGCTGACACCACCGGTGCTGCCGATCCACGGACACCCCCAGAGCTTTATAGATCAGATCTTCCTTGGCTGCCATGATATTAGTGATATTACGAAGGGTTCTGGCATCAAACGGTTCCGCATTGATATGCACATGGATACCGCAGCTTCCATTCGTCAGTGCCCCATGCTCTTTCAGCTTCCGGATGATCTCCTGAATCGTCACAATATCCTCATAGCGACAGATGGGACTTACCATCTCCGTCTGATATTCTCTCCCTGCATTAATCTTTCTCCCATTCGATTTTTTCTGCGCTGTTATACTCCCATCACTCATAAACTTCCACTGCCGCCCCTCCGTGTCAATGGCTGCATAGGTATCGTAATAGGTTCCCAGATATTTGACTCTAGTTCCAAAATACTCTGCCGTTACTTCAGCCGCTTTCGCACGGGTAATGCCGGTCATCTCAATCTCAATGCCAAATTTCTGCTCCTTTAACTCCATTCATAGTCTCCCCTTTTAGCGTCCTCCTGCCTTTCCGAACAGTCTGGCTTTGTGTTCCGGGGCATTTACCATTAAGTTATATCGCTCATTTCCACATTTATACAGGCAGACTCCCCGTTGTGGATACCGGATCAGGTTATACTCACTATCCTCCAGCTGCAGGGTATCCGTATAAAACTTGGCATCAATGCTCCCCGCATTGAACAGAAACTGATGCGTCGGGATGGAAAACAGCGGCTTGGTATACTCCCTCACGCCATCCAGATTAAAATCCTCTAGGTTCTGGCTGGCTATGATAACTGCAGAATCTTTTTTTCGCACACGCTTCATAAAATTTCTAACATACTCTACTGCAGTCAGGTTGGAAAGGAACAGATAAAACTCATCCAGACTGGCTGCCGTATTGCCTTGTGTCAAAAGAACATCGCTCATAAACGAAAGCACATTAAAAAGCAATGCATTTTTAAGGCTCCTGCTGGCCTGTAACAGTCCTTTTACCCCAAAGGTAATGAAGCCATCATCGGTGATATTGGTATGTCCATTAAAGAACTTGCTCTCAGCTCCCACACACATAGAATTCAGCCCAAGAAGAATACTCTGAATCATTTCTGCTGTATAAAGCTGTCTTCTGTTTTCGTCAAATCCCTGATATTCTTCCTCAATGAACGCATAAAGATCGGAGAGAACTGGGTAATCCTCCGCAGCCAGGCATTCAAAATCACTTTCGTCTGTAATCCCCCATCTGGTATATAACTTCTGCAGCATGATCTCAATCACATCGATTTCCCTGTCGGAAAAATCCTTGTAGCTTCGGAAAAAGTCCTTTAAGAAACTGATATGCTGGGATAATCTGGACCGGATGCGAAAGGTCTGAGGTGCATCCAGATCCTCCGGGCTTCCCGCTTCGTCCCAGGTTTTCGGTTCCAGAGGGTTGATAATGAACTCCCCGCTCATTAAGTCGATAAAACACCCTCCCAGATTATTGGTCAGATCTTCATACTCCATTTCCGGATCCAGAGCGCAGATATGCATTCCGGACTCCCTTAAATTCGTCAGCAGCAATTTAAGCAGATAGCTTTTTCCCTGTCCGCTGTTTCCCAGAATCAGGATATTGGCATTCGTCTTATCATCTGCTCTCCGGTTAAAATCCACCAGTACATTACTCCCAAATTTATCTCTCCCAATATAGAACCCGTGAGGATCCGTCTTTCCTGAATAGTTAAAGGGATACAGATTCGCCACACTGCTGGCCGGAAGCACTCTCTCAAACTGATCCTTAAACAGGTTATAACCGCTTGGCATTACACACCGGAACCCCTGTTGTTGACGGAGGATCAGTCGGTCTACATTCAATTTTGATCGGATCAGTTCCGTTAGTACTTCTGTCTGAAGAAGCTTCAAATGCTCCAGATCATGGGCACACAACTCCAGATATACTGCCGTATGGAGGAGGGGTTCTCGGTTGCGATGCATCTGGGCTACGATGGTAGTTACATCCTGTAAATTACTTTCAGCCAGAACAGTCTGCTGTAAATCACTGGTATTGCTCCGATCCATCCGGTTTTTGTTGGCTGCATTACTGATGATCTTCCGCTCCTCAACGGGTGTCACATGACGGGTATAGATCCGCAAGGTTACACCATCTTTCTCCCCTAAATGTGAGAGAATTGCCTGCTCTTCCGTAGCAGTCGGGTACTCCCGCAGTGCCCAGACACAACGATAGGTGTTACCACAAATAAAATGATCTGTTTCAAATTTAATGACAGACGGGGCAATCATATCCAGAAATTCCTGGATACGCACATTATCTTCCCTGTCATCAACTGCTGTTCTTCCTTTTTTCAAGTCATCTCCTCCTCACTCTAAATCTCTGGTATGATCCACCGCTCCCCGTCAAAGTCTTCAAACTTCTCTGTGGTCACGTTCTGCTCATAGTAAACAGCCAGGATACGTTTGATATCCTCTTTATCTGCCCGTTTAACAGAAAAACTCTGTTCCTTCAGGGATTTTTCAATCCTGGAAAGGTACGGAAAAATATCCGATTCCTTTTCATCTTTTAACCGCAGCATAATCAGAAATTCACGGGCTGTCGCCATCTGCACCTGAATCCGGTCCAGATGGGTCTGATCCTGTTCCAAAAGACGGCGTATGACTGGATTCTCTTCCTGCTCCATCTGACTTTTCAGAAACCGCTTGTTGTCTTCAAAACTTTCCCTGCTGTTTAGACACAGCATCTCAATCTCTGCCACTCCTTTTAGTACAGTCATAAGAGCATAGATTCTTGCCCCGACACTAGATTCGGACAAAACAGAAATATTCGTTGGTTTTACAATAAAATACACCAGCTCCCCCTGTCCGTAGGTCACCAGACTGTAGTCTGTAATCTCCTTTGCACCAATGAACTGTCGTGTGGAGAGGCGCTTCTCTGCTTCTTTTTTCGCTTTTCTTTTCTCCCTGCTCATTCATACCTCCACTCAAAAAATTGCTGACGCATAAAAAAATACGCACAGGCATACCGGATAAAATCCAGAATGCTGGTATCTTCAAAACGGATCGTCAGAAATCCATATACCCCTGTCAGAACACAAGGGAACATAAATCCCGCCTGCGTAGCTGCTAAAATGGAGACCAATCCGCAAATACCAAGAATCCCAATGTCCCGAAGCTGCCATAACCAAAGTGTTGCTTTTGATTTCAAATGGTCCGGATAAATATACAACCGATCACCTCCAAATAATAACCGCCGGCATGATGAAGCTCTGCCGGCGGTATGTTCGATCCTTCCTCTTATTCAGTTTCCTCAAGTTCTGCCTTTCCCCCCTGCCTCCTGCATCTCTCCAGATACTACATGTTCTTCCTGCGAAAGTACATCTTCAATCAGTCCGATCACAAATTCTTTCTGGCTCTGTCCTGTCTTTTTGAGGTATTTTTTTAACCTCTGAAAAAACTCCTCTGATACCTGAAATGCCAGTGTCCTGGTTCCGTTTGCCATCTCTCTTTCTCCCTTCTCAAAGTGGTCTTTTAGAATCCGTTCCATATACTCGTTCAGCTTGATTCCCCATTCTTCCTGTTCTTCCCGCACTTTCTTATGCAGGGATTCTGGAATCATGGCGCATAAATTTTTCTTACGCTCTTCCATTTGACTCTCCTTTCCTCGTTTTTACAAGCCAAGTATATCCATAAAGAGATGAGATAGCTATGACGATACCCAACAAAGATTACCTGAAAACGGAAGCAGAACTACCAATCTTATGGTTCTTTCTCCTCCTTCATCTTCCGCAAAAAATAAGCGATACCACGGAGAACAAAATCCACACACGGTATCGCTACGCTATTCCCAAGAGCTTTGTAACGGGCACTGTCCGAGGCACCAGGGATATCTGTCCAGTGATCCGGAAAACCCTGTAACCGTTCACACTCCAAAGGCGTCAGCCTCCGGATCAGTCTCCGGTTCTCAACAATACATTTATCTTCGCTGACATATTGATTATTAATCCCCTTATGATCTGTATATCCAATGGTTCCTACCGTATTCTGATACGGCTCACACACCAGATCCGTAGCATCCTTATGCTGTCTGGCGCTCTGAGTCGCTGTTACCCGATTTTGCAGAAATTCATCACTTCTCTGGCGGCTGAACACTGCATGACGGTCTGCGCTCGTAAGAGTATAGGAAATATCCGGCTGGCATCCCAGACCATTTCCTCCATTTTGTACTTCCCGATCAATGATATTTCCGGCAATACAATAACTCTCCGGCATATCTGAGACCAGTGGGACATTGTTTCCTCCTGTTCCATACCGGGCTGACATGGTAGGGGCCACCTCATGCGGACCTGTATATCTGGCATCAATCCCGTGATTCTCAAACAGAATCTGCTGATTGTTCCCGCCGGTTTCTGCCTCCTCTGTAAGAGCTGGATCCGGAGTTTCCTCTGTCCCAGCACTCCCCTGCTGGATGCCCATCACCACAGGCGGATGACCACTCATCCCTGCCCGCAGGGTTGCTGTTACATCGACCGAAACATCCATACGCTCTCCTCCTTGGTCATTGAGGCACAGACACTCTTCTTCTTTTTCTGCACTTTCAAACTTCCTCATCCCCTCTGCCACAAAGGTCTGCATCTGCATATTGGTCGTTGCCATCAAAGCTCCGGATATTCCGTTGAGGTTGATCGTTTCTTCCCTCTGATTAATATGAAACGCAAAAATATCCACCTGTTTTTCCTCTGCTACTCTACTCCCGCCTGAATCCGCAGAGCTGTTTCCAGCTGTGGTGGTAACTCCTTTCCCCTGACCTTGGCCCTCCGCAGGATCCCCAAGCAGGCGTTCCTGCTCAAATAATATCTTTGGTGCGGTGAGTCCTCCAAAATCTGCGACAAGGAAGATTCTACGGCGGCGCTGGGCGACTCCCCAGTATTGAGCATCCAAGACTCTCCAAGCCAGGCTGAATTGATCTCCCAAAATGGCAGCCCCAGCAGATTCCCAGCGCCCGGTGTCAGGTCGAGGCACATGACAGGTACTGTCCTTGATATGGACAATCTCCTCGATGACCGCCCGGAAATCTTCTCCATTTGCGGAGCTGAATGCTCCAGGGACATTTTCCCAAACGAGGTATCGAGGTCGAATAAAGTCATCTGATACCCCTCGTCTTTCATCCTCTGCTCTCATCTCCTTTACTATGCGTACCTGGTCCATAAACAGACCGGAGCGCTCCCCTGCCAATCCTTTCCGTAATCCGGCTACTGACAAATCCTGACAGGGGCTGCCTCCGCAGATTACATCCACAGGCGGCAATTTTGCTCCATCCAGTTTTGTAATGTCCCCTACATGGATCATATCCGGAAACCGAAGTTTGGTTACCCTCATGGGAAACGGTTCTATCTCACTGGCCCATACCGGCACACCTCCACAGTGAACTGCCGCCAAAGGGAATCCTCCAATCCCGTCAAACAGGCTCCCCAGTGTCATCATCCGCCCATCTCCATTCCCTTTTGTATCGGTACTTCACATAGTTCCCATCCAATCTCCTGTTCGCTGACCTGTCTAAGCGGAATCTGAAGCTGCCTTGCTGCACGGATTTCCTGCTCCATTCCTGAAGACAGTTCACTTCCACACACCCAGACTTCCTCACACGCCTTCAAAATCCGAAGCCCCATATCTGTTCCCAGCTTCCTCTCTTCTGGGACTCCATCATCCAGCATCTGCGGATATAGCAGATGGGAGGCAATTGGCGTAACCCCCTGGTTCATGGCATAACGACAGGCTGCCTTTGCAAATGCTACATTCCGCTCAACATCTCCAGAATACGGAGATGCAATATACACCAGTTTGTTGCGTTCCATCCTTCACCGTCCTCTCTACTTAGAAACCACTTGCACAACCGTCCTTGTTAGGTTCATAGCTCCCTGCGCTGCATAGACTGCTCCCATCACATTTGCTTTGGTTCCCGTTTCCAACCCAAACTGTCCCGCAATCCGCGGAATCTCACCTGCCGATAACATAAGTCCCAGACCAAGCAGTGCCTGATCCTTAACGACCATCAGACCTGCGATCAGGACCGTCGCCTGTAAAAATGCGGTCAGGCACAGACCGATTACCTGCTTGCACCAGCCAACAAATCCATCAATATATCCCCTTGGCACACTGAATAAATAAAGGCTCCCTACTGCAATCTGGATCAGAAGGATCCCGCCCCGTTTTAAGTTCGCAAAGAACACTTTGATTACCGCATAACCCATGAGGATCAAGAGAAAGATCATAAAAATCGGGCTGCTGATACTTCCGATTCCACCAAAAACTCCAGATATAGCAGCTTCTTGCCAGGTAGCAGCATCCTGAAGAGACTGCACAATCCCTGCCGCAACTGTCCCAATATCTTCTCCCAATCCTGTAATACCAGCTGTAAAACTCCCCTGAAGTGAAATACTGAGCTTATAAAGCTCCACTGGAACAGTCGTAAACAGGCTGGCTGCCAGGAATCCCTTGATTACATTCAGGGCAGTATCGCGTATGCTTCCCCTGCCATTCTGATATTCAATTCCGCATTCAAAGGCTGCCACTACGATTCCCGTCACATAAAGTGCCCATGCCAGATAATAAAAAAGAAGCACAACAGACTGTACCCAGCTCATTTCGAACAGTTCAGCCCCCATGCTTCCCATCTGCATGAAAAAATCCCCCAGAAATCCAACAATCTGACCATACAGCCAGTCAATGATCTGTCCCAGAACCGTGTCTGCAACAAAATCCCAGATAAACAAGTTTTAACCACCTCCCCTTAACACATCTTCTGTCCCATTTGCATAGCTTCCTCCGGTTCCTGAAACACTTGCAGATAGGTCTTTACCGCTTCACTGAGTACTTTATAATCCTCTTTTCCGGGCTGATATACATACCAGCCGATCTCCTTTCCATAGGACCAGATATGGGGATTTACCCCGTCGCGGAAGTTGGGATTAGTCGTTTTTTTCAGACCCCACACATCTCCAAATTTCACAACCATGCTGTCGATCGTTCCTTCATTCCGATTCAAAAGGGTCACTTTCAATCGGTCATAATGATCCGCAACCATGCCTGTCTGAAAGTTGATTTTGACACGGATCTGATCCGTCAGCCTTCCATAACAACAATTCCCGACAAACCTTGGTTCTGAAAAGCTCGCTCCCGTTCCAAACATTTTTTTTAGTTCCCTTTCAAAAAATGTCATGCTTTCCTCCTCCGACCTATGTGGGTTCTCACGTTCTTCCCCTTCTTTCTTTCCTGCCATTTTTCCCGGTTCCACCTTCTGGCAAATGCTTCCTGTCCATAATGCAACTGTTTCTCCCTCTCTTGTAAGCAGTTCATCCATCCTTCCAATCAGTTTTTCCATATGCGCCTGCCAGTGCTTCCAATCCCGTTCCTGAAACCAGCCGCCCCACAAAACTCCCGACTTCTCCTGCTCTTTTGCACATTTACGGCTGTAAAAAAGAGTTTCCGACAGATATTCCCTTACCCACTGAAGGGATTCTTTCGATGCTGTAAAAGAAGACAGGGAGGAAAACTTCTTATCCCCCCTGATTCCATCCAGTGCAGAAAAATCCTTCTCCTGGAATTTTACAATTAGTTCTGCCACTGCCATTGGGCTTGTATGAGACACCCCTTCTGACACTTCCGGAGGGGCATTCCAAGAATCTGCCTTCAGCCAGGCAAGCATCTGCCGGAGTTCTACATCCCCTTGTTCCGGAAGATGTTTCCGTATGAGACTGATGGCATCCAGTCCAGCATCGGACTCAAACGCAGTAATTCCCCAACATCCCATGATATACCTCCTAAATTCCAAGAATCTGCCAGATATAAAGCGGTGCAGTCAGTGTAAATACCAGACAGGCAAACAGAATTGCCGGTGCTGCCCATTCAAACTGCCCATGTTTCCGATAATCAAAGTATGCCGTTCCCAGTTTTCCAAAAAAGAACACGGCAAGGATCAGATCTATGGCTGGAAATACAACATGATCGACAACTGTTTTAATCTGTTGGGATGCCGTCTGCCAGGTTCCCTCAATCGCCCCGGCCACGTCCCCGGAAGCCGCATATGCCGGCATACAGATTAGGCTTGCGAAAACTGCGGCTGTACAAACAGATGTTATGATTTTCTTTGTTTTCATTAAAGTGTTCCTCCTATTCCTGTGTAATTTCCTGCAAAAACTCCCCCTACTCTGGGTTCTGCGGTGCGATGTGCCAGTCACTCCATAGGTTTCCGTCAATGGTAATGGAATCGGTCAGATTCATGGAAAGCATCCCAGCCGGTGTCCAGCAATCCAACAACCAGGTATATGGCGTATAGCTTCCATCCGGATACCAAATTGGTGTAAAATGCGTTCTCCTCTCATAGGTACTGTAACCATTTTTCTTAAACTCATGGGTCATATCATAGCCGCCATTCATCCGTTCCAAAAGCCTCCAAAACCTCTCATACTGAAATTCCGGAAAATAAGTCACCGCATTCTGCGCAGATGTCACTGCAGAACTCTGATTGGTGCTGACATGAGTTGTTACCTTTTCCTGGAATCCATAACCGGATTTCATCGTCCTTCCCGTAGCGGTAGGGGACTTTTCATCGGTTGTAATTCTCATATCTGCAGTCAGGCTTGCGGAGTATCGGTCCAGGTCAAACTCCCACCAGCCATGGTCACACCAGTACCCGTCATCATCCTCATCCCCGCTGTGCCATACCCAGTATTCCCTCCACCATGGCCTCCACACACCCCAGGATGCAGAGGTTACTTCTGCATTGGAAGGAACCGAAGGTCTTGTAAACCCGTCATTCCGGTCATCCGCATTGGGATCTGGCGGTGGATTTTCATCCAGATCCACAACCTTGATGTGAAGAGTTCCTTTACTTGTTCCTCCTCCGCCCCGCACACGAACGGTCATCGTCATAGTCTGAGGCTGCTCCGGTGTTGTCCAGCGGATCCAAGCCAGCTGACTGTCGCCGGACGGATAATATACCTCTCCCACCTCGTAGCTTCTTCCTCCTACGGAAAATGTTACGGATACCGGATGATCCGGATCACTCTGTCCTCCGCTTACCTCTACTGCCGTAATCACTTCCGTGTTAGTCCTATACTCATAATCATAGGTCGTGATCTCCGGTTCCTCTGGTGGCACATCCCGAAACCGTACAATGCCAAGTCCCAGGGAACTTTTTATTTCACTGTTGGAACGGATTCCCGATGTAGGACCTCCCCAAGCCGGATATCCCAGATCCGGTGTTTCCAAAAACATAGAAAGTGGTAGATTCTGAAATGCCACTGTTGGAAGGACAGCACGAAGCCCACCACTTAACATCTCATCATAGAGCGCTGCCTCTGTTGCTGTAACTGCAATCAGGGTTCCCTGAAATTTAAGAAAACTGATCGGCTCCAATAAGAGCCTATACTCCCCTCCCACCAGTGTGTCAAAATCCATTCCAGTCAGTCCTGCAATGCTGCGCACCACCTGTTCATCTGTAAAATAACTTTTAATCTGCTCAATATTTGCCTGCCCCAGACTTTTCGAGCTGATGATTCTGGGTAGAGACTGTGCCGGATTTACATACTCATATGGATTGGTATCAATCATCAAAGCACTTCCTCTGATATAAGACATTTTACTGACTTTCCCAAAGGAGTAGGCAATATTCGGATGCTTGTTTGTTAAGTCAATCGGTCTTGTTACCGGATCATGGCTCTCTGCCCGAATGACAGTAACCCGCACCCCTTCATTTCCCGGTGACCAGGAATTCTGACTGGTCCCCTGTCCCATACTTCCGCCGCCCCCATCAAGATTTCCGTCCCCTACTGCATAAACCTGGATGGAGAGTATCAAAGACAGTAAGATTGAGACTATGAAAAACACACATTTCTTCTGTTTCAAGTATCCTCCTTTCCAACCACAGGAAGCCTTGTTTCCTTCCCTGGTATCTGGGAAAAGAAAAAACACCACATTGATGTGGTGCTTCTTCTTTCTGTCTTAATCCATAATGCCAATCTTATTCCCATTTTCATACATATCTTCTGCTGCAGTTCCAGAGCCTCCTCCTCCATGGTTTTCTACCCAGCCGAATCCTGGAACATAGATCTGGTTCCCGGAAGTATCTCCTGCCTGCGGCTGTTCCGGATCTGCTACCGGTTCGGACGGTTTTTCTACCGCTTCATGATCCACGGGAACCGGAGGGGTATCCTGCTTTGTACCATCTGGTTTTTGTGTTGGATCTGTCAGGATCTCCTTGCTTGGCGGTTCTGGTTTAGTTGGTTTTGGTTGGATACTCTGCGTTGTCTGATCAGTCTGTGGCGACCGGCTGTCCACCGCCTGAGTGTCTGTTTCCTGATTTTCTCCGATTCCTGGATGAATCACAAGGCTCTCTTCTTCTCTGGATACTACTTTACTTTCCTCTTCCTTCTTTTCAAAATCTCCAGGATCTACAATCAATTCTGTTTCCGTCTCCCCTGTTCCTGGCAGAACATCTTCACCGGACGGTTTCGGACCAAACTGCATTCCAATGGCAGCGATCAGGCCGATTCCTATGAGCACGCCGCCCAAAATTGCCAGATTCTTTTTCATCTTCTCTGTCAGTTTCATGATTCTGCTCCTCCTTTATCCTGTTTTCTGTTTTGTTATGCACAACATACTATACAATCCTCTCAAAGTCCAGGTCATTCCCTAGAACACCTCTGTATATCCAGCCTGTACCTTCAATGTGATCCACATGGATGGAAGAATCCGGCCGCCAAACCGAACTGGAACCTCCAGTCTAACAATGGCATCTGCCTCAAACCGCTGCGCATGGGCTGGATCCGATGGGGCCAGAGGTGCATTCCGAAGCGTCACTTGCAGGCTATCTATGGCAAACTCCATTGCAGTTCCAGTATCCGCATACTTTACATGCCTGCCACCAGACAATTGGGTCCCTATGGTTTCATCCAGATAATCATAAATGTCCCCTTCATTCAGATCTTCTTCCCAGCTTCCCTCTCCAAAGGGAACATAGCTGCCAGAATATCCCTCCCTGACTCCATGATACACACCTGCATAATTATCATTGACTGTGGAAATGACAGCATCCTCCACGGCTTCCCGCACACCTGCCGCAATGACTTGAAGCCGGAAATACTCACTAATCCCACACATCAGAATAATCAGCGAAAGAACAATCCCGATGGTCATGGGAAATGAGGAGGCTCGACTGTCTCTCAGTATCTCTTTCATCCGTTTCCGCAATCCCTCCACCTCATTTCCAGTAAACTTCTGATTTTCCAGCTGCCTGTGCGCGAAGCGTAACCGGAAAAGAAGCAAACTCGCCAAACAGACCGATATTTGTATCCATCGTCAGGGTAACGGTAACCTCTTCATTTAACTGGATTCTTCCATGACTGGACCACAAAATGTCCGGATGAAGCCCTGTTTTTTCCGACAGCACAGCGGCACGGCGGCTTGTCTCTGCACCTACGCGCCCGCTTACCTCTGCTTCACGCACCAGTTCTGTAGCAAAGGTATCCAGCTGCTGTTTCTGAATAAAAACCGGAAGCACGCGCATGGCAAGGGCAAGCACCATGACCGCACACAAAACCAGCACGATCACATCCACATATCCTTCGCCCCGTCTTTCTGACAGCGCTCTCCATAAACGATGACTCCTCATCCTCTCCTCCTTCCTGTCTAAAACATTCCTCCAAGGCTCTCCAATGCCACATAGCAGATAATCGCCAAATAAGTCAGCAGAAAACATACCAGCATGACAAAGGAAAAAACACGGATCTTAGGAGGGATTTTCTGTGCCTGTGCTTTTAATCTCTGCAGTTCGATCTGCTTAAAATCATGAGCCAGCATCTGAAAATACACTGTGCTGTCATCCCCTCGAAGAACACCAATCAATCCACGTACCACATCGGACAGCATGGGCGAGTTCAGTCTTGCCTCAAATCGTGTCAGCGCCGCTTCATAATTGGAGGAACGCATATCCGCCAGAAGAATATCTAACTCTCCAGTCAGCGCTGGTCCCGCATTCCCCTTGAACCGCTCCAACATACCGATCACATTACGGCTTGCTTTCAGTTCCTGTTCCATAGTCGCCACCATTCTCGGAAGCTCCCCCTCTATCTCTTCCCGCTTTGCCTTTAAGGTTTCATCAGCTTTCTGATTTTCCTTAAAGTAAAGAAGTAAGGCCAGCACAACCACGACAGGAACCAGCAGCGGAAAAAGGAACATGCAGGGAATCGCCCCCAAAAGTACTGCGCCTGATTTTACCAGAGCATACGCCTGATACACTTCCGGGGTCATATTCATTCCACTGGCTTTTAACACATTCTGCATCCTGCTTCTCTTATATGCATCCATCCGGATGAAACCAGACAGTCGCACTGCTAGGATCATAAAATAAGTTTCCAATGTCTTTGCCGCTTTCCGCTCCTGTTTTACCGTACCCAGCATGGCCTTCGCCGCACCCATGGTAGGTAACTTTAGAACAGACGCAGTTAAAAAGAAAAGTCCCAGAGCTAAAAACAGCCCGAATAAAAATAACAAGCCTTCCATAGCTACCTCCTGTATTCAATGGGACGGGTCAGTTTCACTACAAAGCCAGCGGATATAAAAATAGCCGCCGCAGTGGCAGCCAGAATACACTGTCCCAGTACCGTATGCATCAGTACATCATACCAGTCCTGATTCAGCAGATACATAAGAGGAATATTGCCTACTACAAACACAACCATGATCATAAACTCTTTTCTTGGTTCTGCGATCATGTATTCCAGTTCTGCGTTCACATTCCGCATATCTGACAGCTTTGATACGATGGGCGGCAGTGTAGTCTTTAAGCTCCGGTCATGCTGGCAGTCACTGACCGCATCGCACCACTCCCGAAACACCTCATTATCAATCCTTCCCCGCAAAATCCGAAGGGCGGCCTGAACATCCGGATTTACCATTTTAATCTGGATGAGAAAATCCTGAAATACTCTGGACACTGGAGGATTTAAATATGCTATATTCTCCTCCACCGCCGTCACAATATCTTCTGTCCTCAGATATGCTGTGGTAATGACCGAAAGCGCCGTTTCCAGTTCTGCAGACACATCCCTTTTATAATGATTGGCAGTCAGTTTCACATACCAAAATGGTAGAAATAAAAAACCCACTGCCATCACCGGAGCCAGGAAAAAATTCCCCAACAAAATAGCAATGGATCCCCCAGCGCAAAACAGTGCCAGAGCAACTGCACAGATGATGGAAAACCGGTTCCCCCTGCCCGTCATTTGAAGGATATTCTGTGCTTCCTCCAGTTCCCTGCGCAAAATCCCTGATTTTTTTCTTCCTGATGATTCCCTGATGTCTTCCCGCAGACTTCGTTTTGGATTCAACAGAAATCCAAACAGGCTGTCCGTAAACTCCACTGTCTTCATTCCCAGCAGTAAAAATACACCCACTATCATTCCCGCACACGCCAATAGCTGAATCGCCGTCATTCATTCTCCTCCTCTCTATCCTTTTTTACATTCAAAAGTCCTGCCAGCGTTTCCTGCGGCATTCCATTCTCCATCAGCCGTCTTGCCAGACTGTCCGAGATTGGGTTGATTTGTCTATGGTGCCCCACAATTACAAACTTTCCATCCTCCACCCTGTTTTCCGTAATCTGATATTGAAACAGTGGACGGTATCGTCTGGTTCCATCTGCCAGAATCTCACACTCCATGATTTCCATTAAACGGCGTTCCTTGTTTTCCAGCTGTTTGCAGAAAGCGATGATCGGATAGGCTTCCGTTACAAATCCCATCAAAGTCTCATCACTCATATCCACAGCACGTTTACACAGGGAAACCATGCGGCGGTAAGTTGCCTCACAACTCATGGAATGGATGGTTGTCACAACCGCAACACCGGTTCTGGCAGCCTCCTGTGCCGCATTCGCTTCTGGTCCACGCATTTCTCCTACCACAATAATGTCCGGATTAAAGCGTAGCGCCATATCAAGAAGCGTAATCTGATCTACTCTCTGCCTCTCATTCTCGCTGTCACGGGTCAAGGTATGAATCACGGAATTGACTACCCTCCCATCCTTTCTGCGTACCAGCGCCAGCTCCCTTGAACCATTCTCAATACTGTAAATACGCTTACCGTCCGGAATTGTGGTCAAAAGCCAGCCTAAAAGTGTGGTTTTTCCGGAGCTTGTGGCTCCCGCCACACACACAGAGATTCCATACCGGATGCACTCCGATAAAAAATCCAGCATCTGACTAGTTGCCGTTCCTCCCTTTATAAAGTCCTGTTTCTTCATGCTCTGGGGATTCACAATTCGGATCGAGGCTGCCACCCCGACATCCTCATCAACAAGAGGTGTCTTCAGTACAGCAATACGGATATTTTTACTTAAATGTCCCAGAACGCTTGGACTCGCATCATCCAGCACCATTCCAGACACATGCAACATACGCCGAATGACATTGATGGCATGTTCGGGGCTTTCAAAATGCTCTTTCAATTTTTCTGTCACTCCACCAGAATACTGGACCTCCACATCATCCCAGGCATTTACATCGATCTCCTCGATTCCTTCCCCGTAGATGTACTTTGTGAGAAAACCGAACTCTGCCATTTCTGAATAAATCGCATCAATCAGCTCATCCGTGGTTTTTCCCGGTACTTGTATACGGTTATCCTGAATATACTTCCCGGCAAATCGGCGGATCTGTGCTTTTATTTCTTCGTTTCCATCTCCGGTTACCAGATTACTGTATTCTTTGGAAAGATACGCCTGTATCTCCTGCAGCACGGACTGAAAGTCACGCCCTTCATCCTCTGATGCAAAAAACAGGTCATGGGTACGGAGAGAACGACCTCCCGTTTTTTGAGTACACAAAGGAGCCTCTATGTCCTCCTCTTCTGACCAGATATCCTCCTTTCCATGCATCTGTCCTTCACAAGCCTGTTCCGACAGGCTATCATTTTGGAAGTTTTCTTCTGTCCCCTCCCCTCCATCCAAGCCATCCAAAGAAGCCTCCGTTTCCATGATCTCCTCCGGAAGATGTCCAGAATCCTGTCGTGTTTCTTCCCGAACAGCTTCGGGAAAACCCGCAGAAAACGCGGCTTTGCTGCGTCTTTCCCCTAACATCCGAACACCTCCTTTGTGATTGCTTCCATGGTTTTTCTAAACCCCTTACTGTCCTTTAGCACCAGTTCTTTCAGAAGGTTCCCTTCCAGAACCTGTGCCTTTACTTCCTCGGAATGAGGGATCTGGAATGCCACATTGCCGAGCACCCGTTCAATGTGTTCGCTGGCCTCATTGGGATATACATTGCTGGCCACTTTATACTGCTTTTCTGCATCCCACTGACTGTCCTTAAGAAGCGGAAGCTGACTGGAAAGATAACTGATGGATTTCAGATCACAGTTTACCAGCCGCAGCACTGCATCCGCCTCCATCAAGGCAATGGCCGAAAGAATGTCATTGGCAATACAGCTTCCACAATCAACGATGATATAGGGAGCGATCTTTCTCAAACACTGCAGTAATTCCTCTGCCTGTGTCCGCTCGTAAGGTGGATATGTGTATTCATTTTCCCCCTTCCTCATTCCAAGGATCGTTAGATGGCGTATTTTTTTATGAGTAATACAGTTATGGCGTACCAACGATTCCGACACATGGGTTGCTGCCAGAACACTCCCCAGAGAATGCTCCTCGTCCAGGTCTCCCGGAGGACAGATACAGGGAAGCATCGGTGTATTCATATCACACAGAAGGAGAGCCACATCCTTCTTCTGCATGGCAAGACGCGCCGCCAGCTTCACTGCTGTCGTGGTTTTACCAGATCCAGGACTTCCCCAGACTGCCAGCATTTGATTCTCATTTTCCGGTTCCCAGTCAGGAGAGCTGTCCCCGGCTCCCCTGCTGAAAATACTGTTTTTCAGAAAATTCAAGGCTTACTCCACCTCGCTTTCCTCTGTTTCACCCTGTTCGGACTCTTCCTGCTCCTCTGCTTTGGTTTCCTCTGGCTCCTTATCAGAATGATCCGGCGCCTCGTTTTCTTCCGCTTCTCCTTCCATATCTTCTGGAGGATACAGTTCCGTTAATATCTGGTTTTGCGCTTCCAAAAACTGCCCTGCACTCTTTTCATCCCCACGATACACCAGAGACAAATGCAGTTTTCCATCTGCCTCCAGCTCTGCCAGAACCATTGACTGCTCTGGCGTTACCAGCAAGGTAACGGTTCCAGGCAGCTCACGATCCGCTCCATCTTCCAGTTCTTCTCCCGTATTTGCGTCATATCCGCTGTTTGCAGTCACAGCAATGACCTCCACATACTGAAGCTCCGCAGGAATTACCGTTTTTCCCTGCTTTCTATAATCTGGAGCTATAACTGACACAATATCGCCGCTCTTTAGCTTTCCAGACAATCCATTGGCAAATGCCTTAACCGTAACAGAGATTGCCTGCTTTTCTCCTGTCAGATGATAGAGATAGGCATTTTCTGCCGCCGGCTCTTCTGCAATCTTGGATGTCAGGATGTAATCTCCTGGCGCCAAATCTGCAGATGCAAATGCCCCAACCACAGTATCCGAATGTTTTACTACATCATCTGGCAGGTTATAACTGCCAACCTCTATGGTCTTTACCATGTCAGAAATAATTTCTTCTCCCACTGAAATTGGTTTTACTACACGGACAATTTCCGTCTTTTCACTCATAGCCTTATTAAACAATGGTGTAACTGCAAAGCAGATGATCAAAGACAGCACGATGCAAAGCACACCAAGTACAGTCCTGTTTTTCAAAAATCGCATTTCATCTCCTCCAACTCTTTTCCTTATTTTGGTTCCTTTTTAACCAGTGTTCCACTGACTGCTGTCTACCTATTTTCTGTTGTGGTATATGATGGCCGCAATCATTGTAAGCGGCACTGCAACACAAACCATGATCCATAATTTCTTCTTCATATCATCCATCCTCCTAATCTCATACAATAAACGGCTGCCGCTCCTCCTGCCAGAAACGGTCCCACAGGAAATGCTTCTTTATCTCGTTTTCCCTTGAACCGATTCCACAGGCAGACCATACAACCATACATCACAAATCCTGTCAGTCCTAAACAGGAAGCAGTCAGGCTTGCAGGAAGTCCTAGTACCAAGCCGGTTGCTCCTGCCAGCTTGATATCACCGCCGCCAATTCCACCTTCCCTCTTGCAAAATAATGCAACTATGAGGTATGGCACTGCCCCTAAAGCTCCAAACAGCTGTCTGGGTGCAAAGTTCAGAAAGGAAAGCAGGGCAATCCCTGCCTGGAATCGGTCCGGAATAATCCGGTACCGAAGATCCCAGGCAGAAACCGCAATAAGCAGCGAGAAAAAAAGCACTGCCTGTACTGCCTGAAGCAGCGATATCCTGATCTCCATATCAACCGCTATAGTCAAACATTTCCTGCACCCTGCGTACCAGTGTAGGAAGTACGGTATCATTAAACAGTGCATAAAGACCTGCCAGAAGCAGTGCTCCCAGCACAACTGCGATCAGGATCTTAATGGCTGTGTCCACATATCCCTCACCAGATGTATCCTGAAGCTTGTTTTTTACGTTCCACATATGCATAACCATTGCATTTCGATAATTTACCAGCTGTCTTTTAATATTCTTCATTTGATCTCCTCCATTGATTTTCTGTTTTTGTTCTCTGTACCCCTTAAATCAGACCATGTTCTGCCCTGGATTTTGAGGGGGTGCTGTCTGTAAGGTAGATGCCTGTGCCATGGACAGTGCCTCTCCATACGCTCCCAATACCGCTTGTTTCAGCTCGTTGCGGAATTCCTCCGTCACAGGAAAACAGATATCCTTGTATCCATCCTGTGTTTTCCGGCTGGGCATAGACATAAAAAGCCCATCCTTACCTCCCTCGACGATTTTGATTCCCCGGACGGCAAAACATCCGGCGATTGTGGCGGATGCATAGGCTCTGATCCCGCCCTGTACTCCTGGTGGATACATAGATGTAATCCGAACGTCTAAATCTGGCATACTGATTCTTCCTCCTTTGTTTTTTTCTGCTCATAAACCGTTCCTTTCTGGATCTATTTCAGTCAAGCAGACAGACAAAACTGCCTGCTAAAACTGCATGGTGTGTATGAATTCCTCCGCCGGTTGCGACTCTGTAAAATCAATTCTCTTAAAGTCATAGCGATCCACATAAAAAAAGGAACTCCCTGTTTCATCATAGAGTTCCAGCACATCACTAATGGATAGCCCATGACCTGTATAACCGGACGGCGGATGATACCGGAATTTATCATAGAGTTCTTCCAGGTCATTGGTGTCAGATGCCCCTTCATAGACTTTGATATAAAAATCCGGCTTGGGGGAGCCATATTGCTGCTCCATCTGGGAAAGTGCAAGGAACTTCATATGCACATCCACATCTCCTCTCAGTTGCCAGATGCGTACATCTTTTAACCCCTTTGCCGATTCCATATCTTCCTGGCTATTTGCCAACCGGTCGTAGATACCGTCCTGCCACTGAATTTTTTGGATATTCCTCTGCTTACGCAGGAAGCTTTCTAATGCTTCATTCTGAAACATGGGATCCACTACTGCACATCCTTCCGTCACACGACCTACCCGGTTCCCATAATACCGGATCACTCCATTTTCAATCTGAATCTGCTTCATTTCCCTTCCCTCATTTCTAAATCATCTCCATCCCCCCGTCCTTCTGTGCCTGTTGAAACTGTTCCAGACTCTGCACATCGGGAAAGATCATCCTTCCCTCTAACATTTCCAGTACGGCAAAATCATCCCTGTCGCAGATCAAAATCCGATACTGGTAGTCCTTCTGCATCATTACATAGCTCCATACTTCCTCTGGATTTGCCAGCCATACCCCTGACGCATAGCGTCCATCCGGCAGAAAACTGTATCCAGAATATTCTGGGGAATGTCCATGTAAATCCAGCGCCCCAAATGGACGGATCTGGGAGAGCTGGAGCCGTTCCTTTTCCCCCAACAGTTCTGGCCGCAGCACACCAACCACATCCCTGTTCCAGCAGTGCCATGCCTCCCCAGTAGATAAGGAAACCAGATGGGCAATGGAATGTCTGGGATTTTCTGTTTTCTGGATATTCGTACAGAAAAAAAGCTGCCCCGTGTAATGCTCTGGTAATACCTTTGAGGGAAGAACCACCACCCGGTTCTGGATAGATGCCTCCTTTTCTGTCTGCATACAATCCTTTTCTGTGAATTCCTGCATAATCTTACCCCTCCTTTTTCTGCAGCAGTCTGCTCAGTTCTCCGATCAGATCCAGTCGGAGGCTGTCCGGCATAAACTGAAATGCAGTACGGACATATGCCTCCACTGCCTCCGGAGACTGATCTCCCACCTCGATAATCTCTACCTTCCGGACTGTAATTTTTCCACCCGCCATTCCCAGACAAACAATATCCCCATACTCCAGCTTTGCCGCTTCCCTCATAGATTTTGGAATCAGGACACGTCCCTTTCCATCCACTAAACGATACATCGGTTTACTCATCTGGTCCTTTTCTCCTTTCCCATCAATGCCTCCACTTCATTGGGTTCAATCCCCAGCTCATCGAACACCTTCAGATAGGGTTTGCAAACCGTCTGTACCGGAGCCTCAATACCAATCAGAATCACTCCGGGGACTGTTTCTATCATCAAATCACAATCAAGCGGAATCCCAGCCGTCAATAACAGTTCACTAGGCACAGAAAGGACACCGTTTTCCTTTTTTTGCACCATTGTTTTTCTCTTGTTTTCTGTTCTCATAGCACCTCTCTTTCCGGACAGATTTCTTCCCGGATCTCATAATGATCCGTTTCTCCATCTCCCCACATTCCAAATAAATCCAACTGTCTTGGTTTTGACCGCTCCCTCTCACCAGGATCATAATTGGTAATAATGACCTCTGGAAACTCACAACCGCCCTCATACCTCTGGGCCAGGTTATTGATGCGGGTAACGGCTGTAATAAAATATCCTGCATACAGTTCCCGGATGAAATCGCAGTCATTGTAGCTGACCATCCACTTCCCCCTGCTCCCTGTCAGAGTGTCTCGGAGCCGTTTGTGATCCTCTTTTCGGAATACCACTGCATAATGACCTTCCGTCTCATAATAGGGCGGATCGCAATAAAAAAAGGCACTATCCCGGTCATACTGCCGAATCAGTGCCTCAAAGTCTTTATTTTCTATTACGGTATCTGCCAGCCTGCGGGATGCCTGCCAAATGGTGTCAAAGCAGTTCCTCACATCAAACGGACGGCAGCCAAAGGACGTGCAGCCACTTCCATAGCTGTACCGGATCAGTTTAAAAAATGCAGCCGCCCGTTTTACATCGGTTACCTCTGCATTTTCCAGCAGGATTTTTTTCACTTCCTCATAATCCGGCGGCATCAGATGCTTCTCTGCCAGCTCCAGCTCCTCAATTAAAAATCGGGTATCCGGTTCCTGCTTTTCAATAAAATTACGGATTACTGCAAATTCATCCCTGCTGTTTAACGGAAGAAATCCGAGTTCCTTAAGGAATGCCCCCGTGCGGTTCTTGACGCAATAAAACAGGTTTGCCAAGTTAGAGTTATAATCATTATAAATCTCCATACACCGGTCATCTGGTGGTTTTCCAAACAGTACCCAACCACCTCCGCCGAACACCTCAATGTACCGGTCATAACTTGCAGGAAACATCGTGTAAATCAGGCTGCGGAGTGCTTTCTTTCCGCCAACCCATGAAATAAAACTGTTGATTCTGCATCCCTCCTAACATCCGCAATACTCGTGAAACATATAACTGAGTCCTACGCAAATACCGGTGACATCCCAGGTTCAAAATCCAGCTCCTCTGCCTGTTCTACTGCTTTTTCCAGTCTTTGGGCCTCCCTATCAAATCGGTAAACAAAATTCCCCAGCCTTTCCTGTGGATTCACGGCTTCCGCATTTACTGCCTCTACCATCGCATTCAATTCTCTTACGCTCATATTCTCTGTTTCTTTTAGAATAATCGTTTCATGAATCGATGACGGAATCACGATTAAATCTGATCCCAGCTTTTCTGCAATAAGAGACATTACTTCTTCATCACACATATAAACCGCCCCATTGACCTGATTTGAATTCGTCAGAACATACATCATTGCATTGGGATCCACATCCTCTAAATGTTCCAAACTACCGGCCTTGACATCTCCCGGTTCGTCAAAATACATTTTTGCCAGCATATCCTGTAAATCCAAAAAACAAGGAGGATTGCTCTGCTTCATGTTTTCCCAGGCATCCTGCTTTAATTGCTCCTCGCTGACTCCCAGCCACTTCAGCCTGTCATAATTGATAATGGCACTTCCGTCCTTTTCTCCGTCCACCAACACATGAAATCCATAAACCAGTGCCAGATCCTCACGTATTTCATGAGGACAATCTGCAAGAAAATCAACATTTTCCTGTGCATTTCGGACATAGACGGTCAGCCCCTTCTTTATGGTTTCATAATCCCATTCTTTACTGGAAATGCCATCTATGGTTATTGCCGTTTCCTGACACTTCTGATAATCCCGAGCGATGTTCTGCCACACATCTTCAAGCTTCTTTCCGTTCTCAAGCTCCTGATAATAGGATTCCAGATATAAAAGCGGGACGGAGGTGTAGCTTGGGCTACCTGACAGATATACTCCCTGTAATTTGATGTTGTTATTTTTTAAAACCTCTCTGATTTCCACTTTTCTCTCCTGAAAAGATTCCGGAAAAAATCGTTTTAAATTCTTTTCTGTTAACTGTAAAAACTCCTCATAGGTCATTTTCTACTCTCCTTCGCACTCATTCTTATTAATTTCCACCACTCGATTACAACACAATTCCAGCTCTTTCCTTACTGCATTTTCATTCCCTGCTCTGTGTTCTGCTGTGCCTGTATTAGAAAATCTTCATTGCGGGTAATCATTCCATAGGCTGTCTGCACACTTTCCAACAGCCCAAGCTGACGTTCCCCATATCCCTGAAAATCAAATGTAGCAAATGCTGGATCATCAATATTAATCTCCAATTCACGAAACAGATACCTTGTATACGCAGCCATGGAATACATCTGTGGATCATAGGAATAACAATCCAGATTTTCCGCAATGTGAAGAGCCTGTTCTAGGCTATCGCATTGCTCTAGCTCCAAAGCTGCCTCGAATTTGCAAAGCGTTCTATCATCAGTAAATTCCTGAATCCGTCTTGCCAGTTCATTCAGCGTCTCAATGTCATCTGTCTGCTTAACGGATAATCCTTGCACTGTGCTGATGCTCTCCGCAATGATACAGTCATCAAAAGTTCTCTCATTTAATCTGTTCAGCACCCACTGAAATCCCAAATCTGTAGTTGGAAGCTCCAGCCAGGTTCCCTGTTCTTCCGGATATTGAGATCCGACCAGACGAAGAGAAAAAATCCCTCCAGCCACTCCGTCAATATCGGGAAGGTGAATTCCATCATAAATATCTTGATAGGAAAGAGCATTCTCAAATACATAACCTTTTGAGGTAAATATGCCCATTTCCTCCTTACGCTGATCCATCCCCACTCTTTGCGGATCCAGTAATTTTCTTACATCCACTTCAAAAATATGGATCCAGTCCAATCTATCTTCTTCTAAGCAGAATTCTCCCAACATCCTGTCATTTATAATACCAGGGCGGAATTCAAAGCACTTCAGGTTATAACAAAGATTGAGTAAATCTTTTATCCCAACTGGAGCATCCGTATTTTTTTCCTGACGCATCTGAATGGCTGCTTCATAAGTTTCCAGCTGAATGGAATCCATATGGGCAACCAGACAGGCTAATACATTGACTTCTTCCAAAGTAACAGCTTTTGCCTTTTCCAATACACTTGTAAGAAAAGATGGCCATTCCCCCAGAAGTTCAATCTGGTAAGGCTCATTTTCATGAATAAAGGCTCTCATCTTTGCATCCTTCAAAAAAGCGGGTTCTGCTGGAAGCCTCACCTTCGCCCCTTGATAACTCCGCTCTAGGAAATATGCTTCTGAATAAATGGCAACATCCAGGGCCGGTTTTAATGTATGCGCCGTCCCTTTCAAAACCTCTTCCGGACATACAAAGTAGTCCAGTCCCTCATTTCCAAGAAAAACCGTAAGTTCTCCATCTGGTACCAGGATCCTTGTCTCTTGCATTTCTCTGATAAAGCCTCCAGCAGCAATCATCTCCCATGTTTCTGCTAAACTCTGAACCTCCTCATGTGTCAGTTTATCCTGTGAGTCTGCCTGCAGTACACTCCATAATCTTCCCCCATAAGCTTCCAGATCCAGTGACAGGCTAACCGGCTTATGCAGCCTTATTTCATTATTAAAGTATGTCATCAATTTCTGATTTCTTTTTCCCAACAATCCTACATCTTCCATATGGTCGCGTATAAAAGACGAATAGTTTTCCATCTCATAAGCGGTCAGATGAGTACCTTCCTCTGTACTATTCAGAGAATATATCTCTCCTTCTATGGGACTGAACAATCGAAGGGTATAAAATTCTCCATCATAATGCTCCAAAAACAATCCCTCCTTTCTGAACGACTGGTTCCTGCTCTTCTCCTTTCAAACCTTCTTCTGTGGTCAGAAAGAATTCATCTCCACTGTTCCAAAAGCTGACATACAGTTCTCCCTCTGGAATTTTGATTCCCCGCTGTTCAAAGCCTTCTCCCCACCCATCACTTTCCTGACCTTCCCAGTACTCCTTTACTGCTTCAATCTCCCTTTCAGAAAGCTGGTTAAGACTTTCTACTTCCAGAACTCCCCATAGTTCCCCCCGCCAGACTTCCACGGTAGGCTTCATACTGTAAATTTTCTCTTCTAACTTTGGATCATCCAGATAGACCGCCAGCCCCCTATCTCCTTCTTCCTCAAGATTTTCCTCTGCAATCCGTTTCAGGATCTCCGTCTCATAGCTGCACAACTCAGCTGGAAATACCTCCTCGCCGTATTCCTCCAAGTTTCCCCAGTCATCTTTTGCATACATGGTAGCTATCAGAGGACTGAAAAACCGAAGTACAGAACGCTCCGTTGTTTTTTCACTGATGCTGTCCGATTTTACTCCTGTCAATACTTCTTTCCTCCTCTCGTAAAACTCTGCTTCCATGCCTGCGAATCACACAGGCCGTCATAATCCATTCAAATGCCCGGTCGCTCACCAGCTCTGGATCTGTAAGTTCTGATAAACGAATATGACTGCTTCCCTGATACAGATCCCTTGCCATATGAAACAAAACGTAGCCATCCAAATCAACACCATGGATATGGATTTTGGAAAAATGAATCCCCTCCTGGTCAATTGCCTCTAAAGCTCTGCTACACAAAAATCGATCTGCGGAAAGAAGATAGACCGCAGAACAGGTCGCTGCTTCTTCAATGGCTCTGTTACACTTCTCTCCCATAGCCAAAAACCGTTCTCTATGACCATTTTGAAAAAAGCACGGATTTCTTCTCCCTGTCAGACGGCACACGCGGCTTACAAAGGTGCTGACAGCCACTTCCTCTGCCAACACCTCCAGAAGCTCATAAAACGGGACACAATCGGTAACACGGCGTTCACACGGGCTTCTCTGATTTTCCAGACAACCAGAAAGGTGACTGATAACCATTCCGCTCCTTCTTGGACGAAATCCTGGTATATGCTGCATTTCCTTTTCCAGTCCAGCATAACGTGTATCACTCATAAATCGAATCATTGTTTCCTACCTCCTCAATATCTCAATTTCTTCTACCCTAATGTCATTCCTCCATATCCTTGTTCTTTTGATTCTGATAATGTTTCAACCGCCTCCTCCCTTGTACGAAACATTCTCCACGGTGAAACTCGATGATAAAGTCCAGTATGACTTCGTACTCCAAAATACCTCCCGTCATAACTCTCTACCGTATATTCGCAGGTACTTTTTTTTGTTTTGTTTGTGATCATCACACAGGTATCTCCCTTATTCCATCCATAAGGAAAGCCTGAATCTTCTTTTAGCTTTTTTTCATCCATTTTCTTCAATTACCACACTCCCCTTTTCTTTGAACTTTTTAACGCCAAAAAGCCAACCATGTTCTAGTAAATAAAACATGATTGGCTCACCTGCTTCTAAATATATAAATACCAGTTATCCCCTTAAATCTTTTTCTCCTTATGATTTATCCACAAGGTTGTCCAGACTTACCTTTTAAGATCACACCTAAAGCGACAATACGAGTACAGATTCCAGATGTTGGCTAATATTGGATATTCTTTTCGATACTTGAACTTTGTTCTATACCTTATATTTTGTCTGGTGCACCAGCAATGAATATCCTTCATCATCATCGAATCTCCCATACCTATACGCTCGCCTAATATATTAATCTTATACTCATCCATCTCTGTTTTCGCAAATAAATAGAACCATACATTATAATATCTGATTCTATACACCTTGCAATCATCACTGTACTTCATACACACTCCTGTTTATACTGTTTCTCTATTTCCACTATTTCCACTGTATCTACATAATATATAGCGTGAATTAGGGGGGTAAATATTCCCACCAGGATCAGCACCACCTCGATCACGCCAACACCGTCTTCTTCCTTTAAAAACTCCATGATCCTCATACGGTCCCTCCTCGTATAATAAGTTTGTAAGCAAGAAAACAGCTTACAGACTTATTCTTTTTTTTGGTATAAATGGTAAGGATTTCTAC
>NZ_JAOQJF010000038.1:0-26021 GCF_025567195.1 Alitiscatomonas aceti
GGCCTTGCAGACCGTCTGATCAACACATACCCCCACGAGCTGGACGGAGGCCGCCGCCAGAGGATCGGGATCGCGAGGGCACTGGCGTTAAACCCGAAGTTCATCGTGTGTGACGAGCCGGTATCCGCCCTGGACGTATCGATCCAGGCGCAGATCCTGAACCTGATGAAGCAGTTGCAGAACAAGATGGGTCTGACCTACATGTTCATCACCCATGACCTGTCCGTAGTAAACCATTTCTCGGACGACATCGCGGTCATGTATCTTGGAAAGCTGATCGAGAAGGCACCGTCGGAGGAGTTGTTCGCCCACCCGACGCACCCGTATACCCAGGCGCTGTTATCAGCGATCCCGATCCCGTCCCTGGACAACCGGAGGGAGAGGATCCTGTTAAAGGGAGAGATCACCTCGCCCATCGAGCCGCCGAAGGCATGCCGTTTTGCGAACCGGTGTCCGTATGCGACGGACCGCTGCCGCTCGGAGGAGCCGCAGCTGAAGGAGATCAGCCCGGGCCACTTCGTGTCCTGCTTCCTTACCGACTAGGCTTTATAAGGCCGGAACTCTTTTATGGGAGTTCCGGTCTTTTTTGAACTTTGCCGTTGCGTAAGGCTGGATTCCGTGCTATAATCAGTTCCAGATGTAAAAATATGATTCATAACAAGGGGAGCCTGTATACAGGCTGAGAGGAAATTGTGAATTTCGACCCATAACCTGATTTGGATAATGCCAACGTAGGGACATAAGCGTATGCCTGACTGACTGCCGTTATCCGGCGGTCTTTTTTTAATGGAAAAGGAGAAAATTTGTATGAAACAGACATCGGAAAGGCTGATGCCGGCTTTCTTCATTCTGGGCCTCCTGGTCCTCTGGGAGGGGACGGTACGGATCTTTGGGATCCCCCTATATGTGCTGCCGTCGCCAGTCCAGGTGGCGGAAACCCTGGTACAGGAACTGCCTGTGCTGGCGCTGCATGCCCGGGTAACAGTGGCAGAGGCCCTGGCGGGCGTGGCCATTTCCCTGGTCCTGGCCCTGGCGCTGGGGATCCTTATGGACTGTTTTCCAATGATCCGCCAGGGACTTTATCCGGTCCTGGTGGTGACACAGACGGTGCCCATGATCGTTCTGGCGCCGATTTTCATCATTTATATGGGCTTCGGCGCTGCTCCCAAGATCCTGACAGTGGTTTTAATGTGCTTTTTCCCGGTGGCGGTGAGCTTTTCTGATGGACTGAGCCAGGTGGATGCGGAATATGTGCATCTGGTCCGGTCCTATGGGGCAGGACAATGGAAAACCTATTGTCTGGTGAAGATCCCGGCGGCAGTGCCGGCGCTTCTTTCGGGACTTAAGGTGGCGGCCACATACAGCATCAGCGGAGCTGTGGTGGGAGAGTGGATCGGCTCCCAGGAAGGGCTGGGCTATTACCTTCTGCGGGTGAAAAATGGCTATATGCTGGATAAGGTGTTTGCCTGTGTGGCAGTGATCATTTTTTTAAGCCTGTGCATGAACGGGCTCATCCGGCTGTACCAGTACCTGGGAATGCCGTATCTGAGAAAACAGCGGTAATATAGAACATAAAAACTGGAGGAGAAGACAATGAGAAAGATGAAGAGGAATCTTGCGGCTGCAGCGGCCTGTGCCCTGGCAGTATCCATGGTCCTGGGAGGCTGTGGAAAAAAAGGAGAAAGTGAGACAGCAGGGGGAGCTTCGGAAAAGGCGGAGCTGGAAGAGGTGACCGTGATCCTGGATTATGTGGCAAACACCAATCATACAGGCATGTATGTGGCCCTGGACCAGGGGTATTATGAGGAAGAGGGACTGAAGGTGAATATTGTGGAGCCGACAGAAGGGGCTACGGCTTCTCTGGTGGCTGTGGGAAAAGGCGATTTCGGGATCAGCTACCAGGAGGATGTGACCGTTGCCTTAACGTCCGAGGATCCGCTTCCCATTAAGGCCATTGCGGCAGTGATCCAGCATAATACCTCGGGCTTTGCGGCTTACAAAGATAAGGGGATCCATTCTCCAAAGGATTTTGAGGGGAAAACGTATGCGGGCTGGGGCGGCCCGGGAGAGGAAGCCGTATTAAAGGCGGTCATGACCCAGGCTGGAGCCGATTTTTCAAAGCTGAACCTGGTGATCTCCGATGGCTCCGGGTTTGAGGCCTTAAAGGACAAGGTGGATATCATGTGGTTCTACGAGGCGTGGGACAGTGTGAAATGTGAACTCAATGATTTCCCCATCAGCTATATGCCGGTACGGGATCTGGACGAGCGGCTGGATTATTATACGCCGGTGATCATTGCAGGGAATAAGGTCCTGGAGGAGAAGCCGGAGATGGTGAAGAAATTCCTGGCTGCCACCTCCAGGGGATATGGATTTGCCATGGAAAAACCGGAGGAGAGTGCAGAGATCCTTCATAAATATGCTCCGGATTATTCCCTGGAAATGCTCACCATGTCCCAGAAGTACCTGGCAGACAAGTATGCGGAGGATGCGGACCGCTGGGGAGAGATGAAGGACCAGGTATGGGATAATTATACGGAATTTATGGTGGAGTACGGTGTCATCCAGGAGGCAATCCCGGCGGCTGAGTGCTATACCAATGAATTTCTTCCAGATAAGGAGTAAAGAAAATGATGAAGCTGGAGATTTCCGGCCTGTCTTTTTCCTATGGGGAAAGGCAGGTTCTGGAGGATATTTCCTTCGGCGTGGCAGAGGGAGAGTTTGTCAGCCTCCTGGGGCCGTCGGGCTGCGGAAAGTCTACGGTTCTGAAGCTTCTGACCGGGATCCTTTCGCCTGATCGCGGGAGGATCCTGGTGGATGGAGAAGAGATCCGGGGGCTTTCAAGCCATTTTGCCTATATGCCCCAGAACGATCTTCTGTTTCCCTGGAAAACCATCCTGGACAATGTGTGCCTGTACGGACGGATCCACGGCTCTCTGGAGGAAATGCGGGAGCGGGCCAGGGAATATTTTCCTGTATTTGGTCTGGAGGGGTATGAAGACAGCTATCCTGCCTCTCTTTCCGGCGGGATGCGCCAGCGGGCCGCCTTTTTGAGAACGGCCCTCTGCAGCGCAGACATCCTTCTTCTGGACGAGCCCTTTGGAGCCCTGGATGTGATCACCAGGGGAGAAATGCAGGACTGGCTCCTGGCCATGAGAAAGGAGCTGGGAAAAACAGTGGTCCTGGTGACCCATGATATGGATGAGGCCATCTATTTATCCGACCGGATCCTGATCCTGAACCCGGCTCCGGCAGGGATCCACGGGGAGATCTCTGTCTGTGAGACCCAGAGGGACCGGGACTGGCTTTATGGACAGGGAGAGCTGCGCCGGGAGATCCATGGACGGATCATGGGAAAGGAGAGAAAGGGAAATGATGCTTTGTGATGCCCATGCCCATCTGGGGAACGATACAGAATGGGAGGAGCGGACCGGAAAGGGGATCCTTTCCCTGATCTGCGCCACAGGGCCGGAGGAAGCCGGGAAGCTGTTTTCCAGGCTGGAATGGCTTAAGGGGAGAGCCGTGATCCCCACCGCCGGGCTCCATCCCTGGTATGCAGACCAGTATACGGTTCAGGATATGGAGCCATATATCCGGCGGTGCCCGGTGGTTGGCGAGATCGGTATGGACAGCGTCTGGTGCCAGGTGCCCCTTCCGGTCCAGGAGCGGGTATTCAGAGAACAGCTGGCCATGGCCTGTTCCCTTAAAAAGCCGGTGGTCCTCCATACCAAAGGCCAGGAAAAGGCCATTGCCTCCATTCTGAAGGAGTATCCGAATCGGTATCTTGTACATTGGTATTCCTGTGAGGAATATCTGGAGGAGTATCTGGCTCTGGACTGCTACTTTTCTGTGGGACCGGATGCGTGGTGGAATCCCGCGGTGGCACAGGCGGCAAGGCGGGTCCCCAGGGACCGGATCCTGGTGGAAACGGACGGGCTGGGAGCGGTACAGTGGGCCTATGAGAACGGGCCAGAGGATGGGAAGCGGACGGCTCCGGGAACAGTTTCAGAAGCGCTGGAGAACACAGTCCGCACGATGGCAGAGATCAGAGCCGTGTCTTTGAAGGCCATGGAAGAGCTGGTTTTTGACAATCTGGTCCGTGGATTTCTGGGGGAGTTGTATTGTCTTTGATTCTCTCATGTGCTACAATCAGAGTGTTCCAATCGTATACTGCTGCTGGAGGGGACTGCCATGAAAAACTCCGTAACCATAAAAGAGATGACTCGGGCGGAAGAGAATCATATGATCAGAACAAACGAAATCGTAACGCTTTATCATGGCTCAAAATCGGGAATCCGTGGGATTCTTGATGAACAGAAACTTACGGAGGATGATCGCAAAAAACTGAAGCAGGAGAGTGAAGCCAACCGTTCAAAGGGAATCGCAATGGCAGATGAGATCTGCCGGAAGTATCGTCGTGACGGCATGTTTTTTGACGAAATATTAAAAGCGGGTGAATAGAATGGAAAAACTTACACTTGAAAAGCGCCAGCTTTGTGATATACAAGGACGATTATTTGAACTTGCTCTGAAAGCTGGATATGATTGCCCATTTTTTATAGAAGCTTTTATGAATAGTAAAGTTGCGGCGGCCCTGGATGATGTTTATGACCGGATGCAGTGGGCAGGCGAGGAATATATTCTTGAGGAGCTGAATGACGAAGTTGGAGGACTTAAAAAGACGGGCATATCTTACTCTATGGAGGTAATGTACTGGAGCGGATATACGTACCGCTACTGGCATTATTATACAGGGGAGTGCAGTAATGAAATATATAAAGCCGCCGATGCGGAAACCATGAATGAATGCTGGCCTGGTTTCCATACGCTTGATGTTGAGATGGCCATTGATGATCTGAAAGAGATCTATGAACAAAAACGGGATAAAGAGTGTATATAAAATAAAAGCTGCCTGACCCTCCATATTACGGAGGAGCAGGCAGCTTTTATGATTCTGGAAACCGCTAGATCACTTCCGGAGACGGCTCCTTATACAGATCGTAAGGCGTCACCTGGTAAACGTAGAAGTTCAGCCAGTTGCAGTACAGGGTGTTGGCCATATTTCTCCAGGTCAGGGGAGGGATGGAGAAGGGATCGTCATGGTCGTAATAATTCCTGGGAAGAGCTGGATCCAGTCCGCGGTTCAGATCCCTGTGATACTCGGCGTTTAAGGTCATGCGGTCGTATTCGGGATGGCCCTGGACGAAGATCTGGCTTCCGTCCCGGTTCATCACAAGAAAGACTCCGGCTTCCTCGGAGCGGGCAAGGATCTTAAGTTCCGGGTGCTTCAGGATATCCTCCTCCCGGACCTCAGTGTATCGGGAATGGGGGCAGTGAAAGGTATCGTCGAAGCTCCGCATCAGGGGGACCTTCCGGTCCAGAGTCCTGTGGGTGTAGATGCCCGACAGCTTTTCCTCCCTTTTATATTTGGGGATCCCGTAGTGGTAGTAAAGCCCAGCCTGGGCGCCCCAGCACAGGTGCATGGTGGAGGTCACATGGGACCGGCTCCATTCCATGACTGTCTTTAATTCCTCCCAGTAATTGACCTCCTCATATTCCATCAGCTCCACCGGCGCTCCGGTAATGATCATACCGTCGAAGCGGCGGTTTTTTACATCCTGGAAGGTCACATAAAATTTATTTAAGTGGCTGGCGGAGGTGTGGGTGGATTCGTGGGTGGACATGATCATATACGTACATTCCACCTGTAAGGGGGTGTTGGATAAGGCCCTTAAAAGCTGGGTCTCTGTGTCCTCCTTTAAGGGCATCAGATTCAGGATCAGGATCTCCAGAGGACGGATATCCTGGCTGGAGGCCCTGGCCTCATCCATGATAAATACATTTTCGCTTTCCAGTATGGCCCGCGCGGGCAGATCGTTCTGAATTTTAATGGGCATGGTCGTCTTCCTCGGTCATCTTAAGAAAATCTTCCTCTGAGAGAATGGGGATCCCCAGCTCTCGGGCTTTCTTATTTTTTGATGAATTTGATGTCACATCGTTGTTGATCAGGTAGCTGGTTTTGGATGTCACAGAGCCTGTGGCCTTTCCTCCCAGGGCCTCGATCCGTTCCTGGAGGGCCTTCCGGTTGGCAAAATGGGTCACAGAGCCTGTGATCACGAAGGTTTTTCCTGCCAGGGGACCGTCCGCAGCCTCCTCCGGGCCGTCCTCCAGGGTCAGCTCCTTTAAAAGGCGGTCCAGGCTCTCATTGTTTTTCTGATCCTTAAAGTATCCCACCCAGGCGTCTGCCAGGACGGCTCCGATGCCGTCGATGGCACATAACTCCTCAGCGTCGGCCCTGCGCATGGCATCCAGGTCGAAGCGGAAATGACGGCAGATCATTTTGGCGTTGGCCAGGCCGATGCCTGCGATGCCCAGGCCGTAGATCAGCCGCGGGAGCGTGGTATGGGAGGCGTTTTCTGCGGCCTGTACCAGGTTTTCATAGGATTTTTCCCCGAAGCCCTCCATGGTGACAATGGCGTCCCGGTGATGGTCCAGATGGAAGATATCGGCAAATTCGTGGATGAACCCGGCGGCAATGAATTTTTCCAGGGTCATTTCTGAAAGACCGTCGATATTTAAAGCATCCCGGCTGACGAAAAGATCGAAGGCCTTGATCTTTTTGGCCTGGCAGTCCGGGTTGGTACAGTACAGGGATTTTATATCATTGACGCTGCGGATCTCTGTTGCCCCTCCGCAGACGGGACAGTGGGCAGGGATATCCCTGACGCCGCTGCGGGTCAGGTTATCGGCGATCTGGGGGATGATCATATTGGCCTTATAAACGGTGATCCGGTCTCCGGCTCCCAGCTCCAGCCCCTCCATGATACTGAGGTTGTGGACACTGGCCCGGCTTACGGTGGTCCCCTCCAGCTCCACTGGCTGGAATACGGCCACCGGATTGATAAGTCCCGTCCGGGAGGCGCTCCATTCAATATAGGAGAGGGTGGTCTCCTGGAGCTCGTCCGCCCACTTAAAGGCAATGGAATCTCTGGGAAATTTGGCGGTGCGGCCCAGGGATGCGCCGTAGGCGATATCGTCATAGAGAAGCACCAGGCCGTCGGAGGGGATGTCGCTGTCCCCGATCCGGCGGCTGAAATCTTCCACTGCCGCCTCCAGGGTCTCCGGGGTCACCTCCACAAACTCCACAGTCTCAAAGCCCATGGAAGCCAGCCATAAAAACTGCTCCTTCCGGGAGTTTTTAAAATCCACGCCATCGGCCTGTACCAGAGAAAAGGCCATGAAACGGACGTTCCGGCTGGCGGTGACGGCGCTGTTTAACTGGCGGACGGAGCCGCTGCACAGATTCCTGGGATTTTTATACCGGGCGTCTGCGTCTGCGATGGAGGCGTTGAGTTTTTCAAAATCTGAATAGGTGATGACGGCTTCCCCCCGCAGGATCAGCCGTTCCTTGTATGGGATGGACATGGGAAGGTTCACAAAGGTCCTGGCGTTTCCGGTGATCACCTCCCCGATCTCGCCGTTGCCTCTGGTAACTGCCTTGGATAAGACACCGTTTTCGTAAGTGAGCACCACGGTGAGACCGTCCATTTTCCAGGAAAGGAGGCCTGTCTGGTTTCCCAGCCATTCTTTTAACTCATCCACACTCTTTGTCTTATTAAGGGAAAGCATGGGCTTTTCATGACGCTCCCTGGGAAGCTCGCTTAAGACCTCATAGCCTACCTTCTGGGTGGGGCTTCCGGCAAAAACTGTGCCAGTCTCCTCCTCCAGCCTCAAGAGCTCGTCGTACAGCCGGTCATACTCCAGGTTGCTCATCAGCTCCCGGCTTTCCTGGTAATAGGCTCTGGACGCTTCAGAAAGGACACCGGCCAGCTCCTTCATCCGTTTTAACCGATCATCCATTTCGGTCCCTCCTTTCCTGTCTGGCAGCCGGCCTCCTGGCGGGATCCGCGGGTCTTCTGGTCATGCTGGCCGGTTTCCCGGCCATGGCTGCCTGCATGGGAAGATTGGTGGAGTCCTTCACCAGGCGGCGGATCTCCGCCACCTCCGCCTCCGTCAGTTCCCGGTACTGGCCCCGTTCCAGTCCGCCCAGGGTGATGTTCATGATCCGCACCCGCTTTAAGTGCTTTACATGGAAATCCAGGGCCCGGCACATACGGCGGATCTGCCGGTTTAAGCCCTGGGTCAGTATGATGTGGAAGGTATAGGGACCGGTCTTCCAGGCCTTGCAGGGCTTTGTCTTTACGGCCAGGTCTTCGATCCATACGCCTTCGCGCATTTTCTGGAGAAATTCCTCTGTCACCGGATGGTTGACAGCTACGGCATATTCTTTTTCATGGTTATTCCCGCCCCGGAGGATCTTATTCACAATGTCTCCCTGGTTTGTCATTAAGAGGAGTCCTTCGGAGTCCTTGTCCAGACGGCCCACCGGGTAGATCCGCTGGGGATAATTTAAAAATTCCACGATATTTTCAGCCTGGTCCTTGTCAGAGGTGGTACACACGATCCCCCTGGGCTTGTTGACCGCCAGGAATACAGGCTTGTCCTTTCCGCCTACGGTCTTTCCGTCACAGACCACAGTCTGGCCGGGAGCTACCTTCATGCCCATGGACGCAGTCTGTCCGTCCACCAGCACCTTTCCGGCTTCAATGAGGCGGTCCGCCTCCCGCCGGGAGCAGATTCCGGCGTCACTGAGATATTTATTAAGACGAATGGCTTCCTCCATTGATGATCCTCCTTTTTCTGATTCATAAGTGCTGTATCCTGCTGTGATCCCATGGCCTGGGATGGAAAACGCCCCGCCGCCTGGGACGGGCCCGCCGGACCCGCCGTTTCCGGCGCAGGGCGTGAAAGGCTTAGACAGGATCATTGGTAATGAACATCGCGTCGCCAAAGCTGAAGAAACGATACCGCTCTTTTATGGCTTCCTGGTATGCGTTTAAAATGTGCTCCCGTCCGGCCAGGGCGGAGACCAGCATCACCAGGGTCGATTCCGGAAGGTGGAAATTGGTAATCAGGCAGTCCAGGATCTTAAAACGGTATCCCGGGTAGATGAAGATATCGGTCCAGCCGCTTCCTGCCTTTAAGATCCCGTCCTCACCGGTGGCAGACTCCAGGGTACGGCAGCTGGTGGTGCCCACACAGATCACACGGCCTCCGTTTTTCTTCGTGTCGTTGATCTTTTTCGCCTCTTCCTCCTCCACCACATAAAACTCTGAATGCATGTGGTGCTCCTCGATGGTGTCCACCTTTACGGGCCGGAAAGTTCCCAGGCCAACATGGAGGGTCACATGGGCAATGGTGACGCCCATATCCTGGATCTCCTGAAGGAGCTCCTGGGTAAAGTGGAGACCGGCGGTGGGAGCGGCTGCAGAGCCGTCGTGCTTTGCATAGACCGTCTGATAGCGGTTTTTATCCTTTAACTGGTGGGTGATGTAGGGCGGCAGGGGCATCTGTCCCAGCTGGTCCAGGATCTCTTCAAAGATCCCGTCGTATTCAAACTGGATCAGGCGGTTGCCCTCGTCCACAACGCCCACGACCGTTCCCTTTAAAAGGCCGTCTCCGAAGGAGACCTCTGCGCCCTCCTTCATCTTTTTCCCCGGCTTTACCAGTGTCTCCCAGACATTGTCGCTTTTTCTCTTTAATAGCAGGACCTCGATCTTTGCGTCGGTTCCCACCTTGTGGCCGATGAGACGGGCCGGGATCACCTTTGTGTCATTGATGACAAGACAGTCTCCCTTTTTTAAATATTGCCTGATATCCCGGAAATGCCGGTGGCTGATATTTCCCGTTTCCTTATTTAATACAAGGAGCCTGGATGCGGCCCGGTCCTCTAAAGGATCCTGGGCGATCAGCTCCTGGGGTAATTCAAAATTGAAATCTGTTACATTCATGGTATGCACCTTCTCCCGTAAAAAATCGCTCTGCCTCATTGTACCAGAATGAAAAACGAAAAGCAAGAAAAGGAAAGAAAACTTATGCGGCTGCCGGATTTGACAAAACCCGCTTCATGGCGTATGATATTTTTCAGTATGGGCGTATGCCCTCTGGGCTTGTACAACGACGAAAAAAGGAGAGACTGCTATGATCCAGGATATTGGAGAACACAGGTTTGACCTGTCCTTCCGCCAGCCGGAGGCCAGGGACGAAGATTTTGTATTATATATGAAGAGCAATAAAACGCTCTTAAGAAAAGCAGAGGATGGAAATTATGAGATCCCCAGATTTTCAGATTTCCCCATGGAAAAGGTGCGGCTGAAAATGAAGGCGTATTATCTGTTTGCCATCGACGGAACGGGGTATTATTATGTGCGGGAAATGCTCCAGGGAGAAGAGGACGGGTATGAATTCTGTCCTACCCCGGTGTTCCGGAAAATGACGCCCATGTACCAGGCCTTTGCCGGGATCACAGCCACCCAGCTCCACCGATGGAAGGAGAGCCGGAGGTTCTGCGGCCGCTGCGGCCATGAGACCGAGGACAGTAAAACGGAGCGGGCGGTGGTCTGTCCCTTCTGCGGCCAGACGGAATACCCCAAGATCTGCCCGGCCGTGATCGTGGCCATTACAGATGGAGACAGGATCATCCTGTCCAGATACCGGGTCAGCAATAATCCGTACCGGGGCTATGCGCTGATCGCCGGTTTTGTAGAGATCGGAGAGACCTTTGAGGATACAGTGCGCCGGGAGGTCATGGAAGAAGTGGGGCTGAAGGTAAAAAATATCCGTTACTATAAGAGCCAGCCCTGGGCTTTTTCCGATACGGAGATGATCGGATTTTTCGCAGAGCTGGACGGAGACGATACCATCCGTCTCCAGGAGGACGAGCTTTCGGAGGCCGGATGGTACCACAGAGACCAGGTGCCGGATGAGACTATGTTAAACAGCATCGGAAGCGAGCTGAAGATGGTCTTTAAGTACGGCAGCATGGAAAAATTTTATGAAGCCACCGGTATCAGGCCTGGGGAGTAGAGCAGAAGGCCAGAAACTCTCTTAAGGTCTGGGACTGGTCCTGGGGCGGGCAGGCAAAGCCGATGACCCGCCTGGGGATCGGCGCATCCAGCGGGACCTCCATGAGGGTCCCGTTTTTCAGATCGTCGGAGACAAAATCCAGGATCACGCAGGCGATGCCCAGACCGATGCGGGCGAATTCGATCAGGAGGGCCATGTCGGTCACCTCCAGAAGCTGGTTTACCTCGATGTCCCGGTCAGACAGGTAGGTATCCAGGTGCTTCCTGCTCATGTTGCTGCGGTCCAGGAGCATGATATTTCCCGTTTTGAAGATATCCGGGGCCGGTCCCTCCCGCAGGGTCAGGTTTTCCATATAGGCGGGGGTACAGACGAAGCCGTCGTGGATCTCCATGACAGGAGTGAAATTCAATCCTCTTCTGGCCCTGGGCTCTGCCACCAGTCCGATGTCGATCTTCCGGGCCTCCAGCATCTCCAGGGTATGGGCGGTGGACTGGCTTTCTATGGTGATGTTCACATGGGGATACTTTTCCACAAAGCTCTTTAAATAAGGTAAGAGAACGTATTTGCACAGGGTATTGCTGACGCCGATCTTTAACTGGCCAATGTGGAAATCATGGATCCGCTTTAATTCCTTTTCTCCGCGGCTTAAGGAATCAAAGGCATCAGACACATGCTGGAAGAGCACGTTTCCCTCGGGGGTGAGCTGGACGCCCCGGGAATTTCTGAGAAAAAGCCGGGTCCCCAGGCTTTCCTCCAGCTTTCCAATGGCCTTGCTGATGGCCGGCTGGCTGATATACAGTTCTTTTGCAGCCCGGGAGATATTGCCGCACCGGGCCACTTCATAAAATATACGGTATTGAGACAGATGCTGTTCCATATTTATAACTCCATTTCATATTTAACATTCATATTATGTATTTCTATTATAGTGAATCCCATGCTAAAATGTCAACAGGCAGTTCCAAACGAGAGGAGAGATTCCAGATGGGAATGACAATGACGCAAAAAATCCTGGCCGCCCATGCGGGGCTTCCAGAGGTAAAGGCAGGCCAGCTGATCGAGGCAGGGCTGGATCTGGTGCTGGGAAATGATATCACATCTCCCGTGGCCATCAATGAAATGAAGAAAATGAAGGACCAGACTGTTTTTGATAAGGAAAAGATCGCCCTGGTCATGGATCATTTTATCCCCAATAAAGATATAAAATCGGCAGAAAACTGCAAATGCTGCCGGGATTTTGCCAATGTTCACGGGATCACCAACTATTTTGACGTGGGAGACATGGGCATCGAGCATGCACTCCTGCCGGAAAAGGGACTGGTGACTGCCGGGGATGCGGTGATCGGCGCCGATTCCCATACGTGTACCTACGGGGCCCTGGGCGCCTTCTCCACCGGAGTGGGGAGCACTGACATGGCGGCTGGCATGGTCACGGGAAAGGCCTGGTTTAAAGTGCCGCCGGCCTTAAAATTCGTCCTTACGGGAAAGCCCTCCAAATGGGTCAGCGGAAAAGACGTGATCCTCCATATCATCGGTATGATCGGAGTGGACGGCGCTCTTTATAAATCCATGGAGTTCACCGGGGACGGTGTGAAGCATCTGACCATGGACGACCGGCTCACCATCTGCAACATGGCCATCGAGGCAGGAGGAAAGAACGGGATCTTCCCGGTGGATGAGACGACGGTCCAGTATATCAAAGAACATGGGGACCGGCCGTATACTGTATACGAGGCCGACGAGGACGCGGTTTATGACGCGGTGTACACCATTGACCTGGCTGCATTAAAGCCCACTGTGGCCTTCCCCCATCTTCCGGAGAACACAAAGGAAATGGGAACCTTTGAAGAGGTGAAGATCGACCAGGTGGTCATCGGTTCCTGTACCAACGGCCGGATCCAGGATATCCGTCAGGCGGCAGAGATCTTAAAGGGACGGAGGGTGGCAAAAAATGTCCGCTGCATCGTGATCCCGGCCACCCAGTCCATTTACCTCCAGGCCATGCGGGAAGGTCTTTTAGAGATCTTTATCGAAGCCGGCGCTGTGGTGAGCACTCCCACCTGCGGCCCCTGTCTGGGCGGCTATATGGGTGTTCTGGCAGCGGGAGAGCGGTGCGTTTCCACCACCAACCGGAACTTTGTGGGACGTATGGGCCATGTGGAGTCGGAGGTGTACCTGGCAGGTCCCGCAGTGGCGGCGGCCAGCGCGGTAACTGGAAGGATCTCCGCCCCGTGGGAGCTTGGTTTATAGGAGGGATGCAGCATGCAGGCAGAAGGAAGAGTATTTAAATATGGAGACAACGTGGATACGGATGTGATCATCCCGGCCCGGTATTTAAACGCCACCACCGGAGAGGAGCTGGCGAAGCATTGCATGGAGGACATCGATAAGGAGTTTATCCATAAGGTACAGCCTGGGGACATCATCGTGGCGGAGAAAAATTTCGGCTGCGGCTCCTCCAGGGAGCATGCGCCGTTGGCCATCAAGTGTGCCGGCGTCAGCTGTGTCATTGCCGAGACCTTTGCACGGATCTTTTACCGCAATGCCATCAATATCGGCCTTCCCATCATCGAGTGTCCGGAAGCCGCTGCGGCCATCCGGGACGGCGACCAGGTGGAGGTGGATTTTGACCGCGGGATCATCCACAACAGAACAAAGGATGAGTCCTACGAGGGACAGGCGTTCCCTCCGTTCATGCAGAAGATCATTGCCGCCGGAGGCCTTGTGAATTATATCAACGCCGGAGCGGAATAGGAATATAAAAAGACAGAAAAAGGCCGGACGGCCCGCCGCAGGAGAGATCCCGCAGCGGGCCGTCTGGTGCGTTACGCCTGCACCGGGCGGGAGCTTACGGAACTGAAAAATACAGACGCCTGGCCGTTTTCCTCCATCTGGGCCATAAGAGCCTGGGAGACGGAGCGGAGCACTGAAAGATGGACAGCCAGGGATAAGTGATCCACGGTCTCCGTGTGTTCCTTTGTGCACCCGTCCACGCCGCCGGCCTCCACCACCCGGTGGAGCAGCTCGGCCTCCTGGGATTCGGTGGGAAGGAGATACAGGCCGGCCTGCAGGGAAAGAAGGGCCGCGATCCCCCAGCCCCACCAGTTGGATACGCCGCTGGCCAGGGTGATATCTGCCGCCTCGCTGGCACAGATCAGCTTTCCGCAGGGAACATGGGCCTCGATCTCATGGCGGTAGGTGCCCATGCCCATTTCATTGCCGCCGTCACCGATGGAGATGGTCTCTGCCCCGAAGGCGCGGGCCTCGGACAGGAACAGGGCAGAGTCGGTGATCATGTCGTCGATGGTCTCGCCGCGCATGTTGTGGTAGTGACCGTCCAGAGCCTTTCCAGGCCGCTCCAGGCTGATAAAATGGGTGGGACGGAAGGAGCGGATGCAGTCTCTTATGAAGTCCCCGGATGCGTCCTCAGGGATCATGGAAAGGGCCGCCTTGGGAGCCCGGTAGGAGAGGGCTTCCTCCAGGAGATGGTAGGAGGCCCGGTCTGTGACCACCAGGACCTGGGCTCCGGCCTGGGTAAAGGCAAAGGCCAGGTTGGCGGTGCCGGAGGGGCCGTCGGTCTCTCCGATACAGCCGCCGTCCTCCATGCGGACGGGAAAGCCCGTTAAAAGGATGATACGGGCGGCATGTCTTAAGGATTCGGCTGCTTTTTTGATGGGATTTTCCGGAAGGGACGCAAGAAGGCCCCGGCCTCCCATGTCCTGCTTCATGATCGCATCCAGCTGGTGATAGAAATTCATTTTTTGATCCTCCATGGAAAATTCGCGGATATGCAGGATCCGGCCCTTAAGGGCAATAAAAAAAGACCCACGTATCCCGTTGAGATTCATGGCTCTTACTTAAGGAGGGAGCATCCGGGCAGGAGTCCCTTTAAATAAAAGAATCGTTATCTGTTAAGACCATCTTAGCCTATAACGGGGGAAAAGTCAAGGCTTCCGGGATTTACAAAGGCAGCAGGTTTATAGTAAAATGAGGAGGGGAATACGGCTCTGGGAAACGGATGGAGCCGGAAGAAAACGGAAAAAAGGGGGAGCAGAACGGTGTATGCAGAAAATACGGTCCTGGTGGTAGGCCAGGCCAAGCCCAGCCGGGAGGACGCCATTTATAATCTTCATGGGGAATTTTACATCAGCCTGGTGGTGGAAAGGGACACGGGAAGGATCCTGGACGTGGACTGCAATACGATCCTTTCAGTCACAAAGAACTTTGTGGCGTCCATGTTCGTGGGGAAAAACCTGAGGACTGATACAGAAGTTTTGGAGAGGGAGATAAAGGAACGGTACTTTGCCCTGACCCAGAAGCCTCTGATCGCCTGTATGAAGGACGCCCATAACCGGTACATGATGGCCTGCCAGGGGCCGCGCCAGGGCGGCCGGTGAGCCGGGATGGATCAGACTGGCCTTCTCCCCGGCGGGAAAGACCACCGGGGAGTTTTCTGGCCGCCGGTCCAGGGCCGGGGCATCCGGCTTTTACGGCCAGAACATCGGATCATAGAGATTCCTTCAGCAGCTCATCTACGGTATTACGAAAATCATAAAACAGATCCAGATACCTTCCAATGATGGTCATACAGGCGCTTTTAATGATCGCTCCATCATAATCATGGGCCAGCTCATTCCTGGTCCGGAGCATTTCCAGCCATGTGTCGTCGCTGATCAGCTTTGCCTGGAATGCTTTTTTCAGCACTTCTTTTGGGGAGCCTGTCACAAAATCTGCGATCTCATAGTAGCCTACGATGATATCCTTCATCACCTTCCAGGCCAGATCCATGGTAATGCTGAATTTTGCCGTTGTGCCGCTGAGGACAAAGGAATCGCTCATATCTCTCTGCCTTGCCTCTGCAAGTGCATCCAGGGAACGTTTAAAGCTTTCATATCTCTTATAAAATCTTTCTTCCATATTTTCTGATATCCTCCATTAACAGTTCGTTTGCACAGGTATCCATGTTTACAACATCGATGGAATACAGGGTAGGAATGTCGTCGATCTCATCCCTGCACCGGTTGAAGTCCCTGCATCCGGAGATCGCAATGTCGATATCGCTTCGTTCAGCAGCGGTTCCCTTTGCCCTGGAACCGAATAAGACCACCTCTCTGGCCTGGTATCTGCGGCCGATCTTCACGATTTCCTGTAATATTTCTGCAACCGTCATAAGACCACCCCTCTCTTCCACATGGCTCTATATATGCCCGGAGCCATGTCTGGACCTGTCTTTTATGCCCTGTCTCATGATGGATATTATACAATATACAGAGCCTTCGATACAATACCTAATAAAAATACGATGGGTCCAGGGCCGGGGCATCCGGCTTTTTACGGCCAGAAATGCCGGATTCACGCCCGGAGCGCAGGCGGCATATTCTGATAGAAACAGAAGATGTTCAGAGGTGGTCCATGATTCCCAAGCTGGAAGTCAGTCATTTATGCTATTCCTACCATACGATGGAGGGGGAGACGGAGGCTCTTTCCAATCTGTCCTTTCAGGTGCAGACAGGAGAATTTCTGGCAGTGGTGGGGCCGTCGGGCTGTGGGAAATCCACACTGCTGTCCCTGATCTGCGGCCTTTTAAAGCCGGATTCCGGCAGGATCCTTCTGGATGGCCAGCCGGTTTTGGAAGGAGATACCAGGATCGGCTACATGCTCCAGAAGGATCATCTTTTTGAGTGGAGGACGATACGCTCCAATGCCTGTCTGGGGCTGGAGATCCAGAAAAAGATGGATCCAGACCATGAAAAAAAGGTGGAAGAGCTTCTTAAGGCTTATGGCCTTGGAAACTTTGCCGAAGCCAGGCCCTCGGAGCTTTCCGGCGGCATGCGCCAGCGGGCGGCCCTCATACGGACCCTGGCCCTGGAGCCGGATCTTTTGCTGTTAGACGAACCATTTTCGGCCCTGGACTATCAGACCAGGCTCACGGTCTGCGACGATATCAGCACCATCATCCGCAGCCGGAAAAAGACGGCAGTTCTTATTACACACGATCTTTCAGAGGCTGTGAGCGCAGCGGACCGGATCCTTATCCTGACCCGCCGCCCCGGCCGTATCAAAGATACCATTTCTATTACGTTTCCCAAAGAAGCGGATAGTCCATTGAAAAGAAGAAATTTTCCGGAATTTTCCGTTTATTTTAATGAGGTGTGGAAGATTCTGAAAGAATAGGAACGATCCCAGTGATTTGGAGGTGTCTCATGAAAACGCATGAAACCCTGGCCCAGCAGGAATTTGTGGCAAGACAGCTGCGCCGCCGCCAGATGGTGGTCCTGGCCCGGCTCTTTCTTTTCCTTTCGGTCCTGGTCCTCTGGGAGGCCTGCGCCAGGACCGGTGTGATCAATGCTTTTATTTTCAGCTCTCCATCCCGCATCGTCCGCTGTTTTTTCTCCATGGTGCTGGATGGAAGCATTTTTTTACACACCGGAGTCACCATCCTGGAGACTCTGGTGAGTTTTTTCTTTGTAACTGCGGTGGGGATCCTTGGGGCCGTGGCCCTCTGGTCCAGTAAAAGCCTGGCAGAGATCCTGGATCCCTATCTGGTGATGTTAAACAGCCTCCCCAAATCGGCCCTGGCCCCGATCCTCATTGTCTGGCTGGGGAGCAGCATGAGGACCATTGTGGCGGCCGCCGTTTCGGTGGCCGTATTCGGCTCTATTTTAACGCTCCACAACGGATTTATGTCCATGGACCCGGACCAGGCCCGTCTGATCCGCTCCCTGGGGGGAGGAAAGAGGGAGATCCTGTTTAAGGTCCTTCTTCCCGGATCTGTCCCTCTGATCATCAGCAATATGAAGGTAAACGTGGGGCTCTGCCTGGTGGGAGTGATCATCGGAGAATTTCTGGCCGCCCGGCTGGGGCTGGGATATCTGATCATTTATGGGAGCCAGGTATTTAAACTGGACCTGGTACTCATGTCCATTGTGATCCTCTGTATCCTGGCGGCCTTTATGTACCAGGGGATCGCCCTGGCGGAGCGGCGGGCAGAAAGATAAAAGATCAGCCCCGGCGGGCCTGTTCTGTGAAGAATGGGGGAGCCGGGGTTTTGATAGTCCGCCTGCCGGCACATGTTTCCAACAGGTATAAATCCTGAATGTTTCTGAGTAAATAGTGGGAGAACTGTATATTAAAGGCAATGGTATCGAATCATTGATATCGATGGTTGAAAACACCATGTGCTGAACCGCATGTATGATGGCTTGGAAGATGTTAGTTCGTCACCGTCTTTTCGGTTGCAGCTATAAAAAAGCCGGGGGTGTTTTTGGCAAATGAATGGAGTCAGCAGAGTTCTCAAAAATCAAGTGAAAGGCGGATTTTTTTGATTCCGCAATGTGCAGCACCATTTTCTCTGCGGCTTTTTCCCAATTCCCCTGGAGACAGGGGACGGTGATGGCAAGATGTTCCCGGAAGGTTTCTTCCAGGCGATTATTGGAAACATTTCCAGTCATGTATCGGAGTCTGGTATCCTGGGCATGAATTAGGCGGTAGGACCGGTGGATATAGGTGTTAGGACAGGTTTCAATGATCATTAAGTGAAAACGGGAATCCAGATCGTAAAAATAATCATTGTTCTGAAAACATTCATTATTTGAATTTTTGTGTGAGAAAATATGATAAAACTCGGTCAGTGATTCCTGGGGGAGAAGGGCCCCATAATTCATGAGAGCATAAGGTTCATAAAGCAGTCTCATTTCATATATCATATTTATTTCTTTGACAGAAAGTGGTGTAACCATAATTCCACGCTTGGATCGGATCTGAATCAGGCCCTCCTGTTCCAGGCGGCTTAGAGCGTCCCGGACCGGGGTCCGGCTTAGATGCATATCTTCAGTTAACATCTCTTCGTTTAAAAAAGCGCCTGGCGCATATTCGCAGGTAATGATTTTCTGGCGGATATGGTGATAGGCCAATGTCTTTAAATTGGTTTTTGGCATATGTTTTTACTTCCCTGTGTGTTGTATACGATAAAATCTTAGCATATTTTTGAGGTGGTTGCAATATTTTGGCGGAGAAAATTGAGTTTTAGTCAAAATTGATAAAAAATTATAATAAAATTCTATAATCATACACAAAAATATGATTAATACACATATTTGCATTGACATGATGTCGTAATATGTCTATAATCTGATATATACAACAATGAATACAAGATGAAATATATCAGACAAAATAAAGGGTAAAGAGTGAAGCAGGAAAGGAGAAATTATATGGCAACAGCGAAGTGTCTGGAAGGCTTAGAACCAAAGCGTGTATTTGAAGTATTCAGTGAATTGAGCGAGATTCCCCATGGTTCAAAAAACGAGAAGGCGATCAGTGATTATATCTACACATTCTGTAAAAAACTGGGGCTGGAAACCTATCAGGATAAAACCAATAATCTTATTATTAAGAAACCAGCTACTTCTGGATATGAAAATGCTCCTACTGTAGTCCTTCAGGCTCATTTGGATATGGTCTGTGAAAAAAATGCCGATACAGTTCATGATTTCAAAAAGGATCCTATTCGGATTATGCGGGATGGGGATCGTATTTATGCAGATGGAACTACGTTAGGCGCAGATAATGCCACGGGTCTTGCTTTTGCTATGTGTGTTCTGGAATCAAAGGAGATTCCCCATCCAGCATTAGAGGTTGTTTTTACTGCTGATGAGGAAGCAGGAATGAGTGGGATAAAAGCTCTTGATTTTTCCAGAATAAAAGGAAGAGTGATTCTTAACCTGGATTGCAGTGATGAAGGAATCGTAGTGGGTTGCGCGGGGTCCTCTGTGGTCCGGATGAAATTGAAAGCAGCTAGAGGGCCATTGAAAGATAGTATGGTGTGTATGAAATTAAAGATTCGCGGTTTGAAAGGCGGGCACAGTGGATTGGATATCACGAAGGAAAGGGGAAACGCCAATGTGATTATAACAAGAATTCTTGTGGACGCAGAAAATGAACTGGGAGCTCAGCTTTCATGGATTTCCGGTGGACTTCAGACCAATGCAATTTGTCGCGAGGCTGAAGCTGTTGTGGCTGTCGAGGAAAAAAAGAGGAATGAATGGAAAGTACTCATTGAGAGATGGGAAAATATATTAAAAAAGGAATTTAAGGTAAGTGATCCGGAAGTTACAGTTATTTCTGAGGAAGTAGGAAATGCAGACGATTGCTTTGATCAAGCAGGAACGGAGAGAGTGCTTGACTTTTTGATGAATATTGATAGTGGATTAATTGCAATGAACATGGAAGTTCCTGGTGTTGCAGAAACAAGTGGCAATGTTGGGACCATATCAACAGAAGGGGAGGAGATTACTGTCCGGGTTAATTATCGAAGTGGTTTGGAAAGTAAGAAGCGGTACATAGTGGAAAAGAATAGGCGTCTTGCAAGGGCTTTCGGTGCGGATTTTTTAGTGGAATCTGATTCTCCAGAGTGGGAGTACAAAGCTGATAACCGTTTAAGCAGTTTGGTTCAGAAAGTTTTTGAAAAACGATATGGAAAGAAAATGGTAGTAGAGGTATCTCATGGTGGAAATGAATGTGGAACATTTTTTAAACAGTTTCCAGATGCAGATATCGTATGCTCCGGCACACAGATTACCGGAGCCCATACGCCAAAAGAAAGCGTTATGGTGAGTACTATCCAGAAGGAATGGGAAATGCTTTGCCTCACTTTAAAGGAAATGCTTGAATATTAAAACAATGAAATGGGGTTCCATTTTCATAGGAATAAAATAATTTAATGTATAATTAAAAGGAGGAAAAACAATGAGAAAGAGGTTGGCAGTAATGTTGGCGGCAGTAATGGCGGTATCTCTGGCAGGCTGTGGAAGCACTCCGAAAGAAAGCAGTACAGAGGCAGCTGGAGCTTCGGAAACTCAAGCAGAGAGTGTAGCGACAGAAGGAGAGGAGAATTTTAAAATTGGTATTTTAACTTCTACCGTATCCCAGGCAGAGGAGGAATACCGGGCCGCAGAGTCTGTGAAGGAAAAATATGGAGACCGTATTATCCACCAGACTTTTCCGGATAAAGCGTCCAGTGAACAGGAGACCACTATTTCAATCGCTCTTTCCATGGCAGCAGATCCTGATGTAAAAGCAATTATCTGTAATACGGCGATGGAAGGTACGGCAGCTGCAATGGAAAAGGTACGGGAAAAGCGGCCAGACATTTTGCTTCTGGCAGGCGTACCCAATGAGGCACCAGATGTGATCTGTGCTGCAGCGGATTTAGTATTTCATCCAGATGTGGCAGAGATGGGTACTATGGTGGCAGAGGCCGCAGCAGAAATGGGAGCAACAACAGTAGTCCACTACTCTTTCCCGCGCCATATGGCTCAGCCACTAAATATTGCAAGACATGATAATATGAAGGCAAAGTGTGAGGAGCTGGGACTGACTTTTGTTGATGGAACTTCTCCAGATCCCCAGGGTGACGCAGGAATTGCTGCAACACAGCAGTATATATTAGAGGATGTGCCGCGTAAGGTGGCAGAGTATGGCGAGAATACGGCTTTCTTTGGAACGAATGCAGGGCAGCAGGAACCTATGTGTAAAGCTGTTTTTGAGTCCAAAGCAATTTATCCCCTTCCAGATAATCCAAGCGTTTTTTATGCTTTCCCGGGGGCTTTAGGGATTGAAGTTCCAGAAGATAAAAAGGGCGACGTTTCCTTCATGCAGGAGCAGATCAGCACAAAGCTTGCAGAGAATGATATGAGCGGCCGGATGGGCGCATGGAGCGCACCGATGCACACTATGTTCATTGAAGGGGCAGTAGAATATGCAATGGAATATTGCAACGGCGAGTTTACGGAACGGGCAGATCTGGATAAATTTACAGAAATTTTTTCCGAATTTGCAGGCGGAGATGTCAGTGTACGCAAATATACTGATATTGAAACAGGAACCAGCTATGATAATTTCTTTGTCGTATTAGGAAAGTTCATTCAGCTGTAAAAAGAAAATGGGAAAGGGATTAGACGCCGCTAAACTGCGGCATCTAATCTTTTCCTTGCTACAATGGAAAATAACAAAATAGAAAGAGGGGTAAATATGTCCAGTCAGGCTCTCCTTCATTTTTTAAATATAAAAAAAAGTTTTTCTGGAAATGTGGTATTGGATGGGGTCAATTTTGAGATTTATCCGGGACAGGTGGTAGCTCTTGCCGGTGAAAACGGTGCGGGAAAATCCACTCTGATGAATATTCTCTTTGGAATGAGCGTGATTCACGACACCGGAGGATATGAAGGAGAGATTATCTTTGAAGGAAAAAATGTGCAGATCCAATCTCCCCAGGAAGCGATGGCTTTGGGGATCGGGATGGTCCATCAGGAATTTATGCTGCTTCCAGGATTTACTGTTGCGAGAAATATTAAATTAAATCGTGAAAACCTGGTTCCATCCGTGGTCAGCAGGATTGCTGGAAAGAATTACGAATTATTGGATCAGGGAGCTATTATTGGCGATGCGAAAAAGGCTCTTAAACGTTTGGGAATGGAGATAAATCCCCAGACGACCGTGGATAAACTTCCTGTAGGCCATATGCAGTTTGTGGAGATTGCCAGAGAAATCGATAAAAAAAATTTGAAACTTCTTGTGCTTGATGAACCGACAGCAGTTCTTACAGAAAGCGAAGCAGAACGTTTTTTGGAGTGTATCAGAAAGGTTGCCGATGAGGGGATTGCGGTAATATTTATCAGCCATCGATTAGACGAGGTTATGGAACTGGCAGATTCTGTAGTGATTTTAAGAGATGGGCAGATGGTATTTTCTGAAAAAACAGCCAATACCAATAAACATGAAATTGCTGAGTTAATGGTGGGACGAAAGCTGGAGGCAGAAAGTCTCATTAATGTAAATAGAAACCTTCCTGAAGATTATATTTTGGAGGTATCCCATTTCAAGGTAAATATGCCTGGCGAAAAGAGTAAGGACGTTTCTTTTCGTGTGAAAAGGGGAGAGATCTTTGGAATCGGTGGGCTTGCAGGCCATGGAAAAACCAGTATTTCCAATGGAATCTTTGGTATGTATCCAGCCACAGGGACAGTAACCTATGAGGGAAAGCAACTTCAATATGGAAGAGTTGGTGAAGCTCTTAAAAAGGGAATGGCTTTTGTGTCAGAGGATAGAAAGGGTGTAGGGCTTCTTTTAGAGGAACCGATTTCTTTAAATATGGTCTATACAGATATGCGGGTTAATCGGCACTTTTTAAAGAAGTATGTTTTCTTCAGTCAGTTCGACAGCCAAAGCTCTGGTCAGATTGTCGATGAGATGATTCGGGAGCTGGATATCCGTTGTACTGGACCAGAACAACCGGTAGGACGGCTTTCGGGGGGAAATCAGCAAAAGGTATGTGTTGCGAGAGCATTAATCACAAAACCAAAGATTTTGTTTGTATCGGAGCCTACCAGAGGTATTGATATTGGAGCTAAGCAGATTCTTTTAAATTATCTGGTAAAAATTAATAAGGAATTGGGAATTACAATCGTAATGACTTCCAGTGAATTGAATGAATTACGGTCTGTTTGTGACCGGATTGCGATTATTGGCCAGGGAATTGTTCAGGGAATATTGAAGCCAGATTCTCCCAATGTAGACTTTGCACTTTTGATGTCGGGAGAAGGAAAGGAGAACAGCAATGACAGGAATAAAGAATAAAATAAGTGCCTTTGGATTTCCAAGACTGATTATCATGGCTTTTCTTGGTCTTTTGATTGTTCTGATGTTTCTTATGGACATTCCGGCTCCCCTTACCTTTTCTCAGTGTATTGTACGAGTGGGAATCAATATGGTTTTAGGACTGGCAATGGTGCCGGGAATCATGGCGGGAACAGGGATGAACTTTGCTCTTCCATTGGGAATAGAATGTGGGCTTTTGGCAGGTATGATCAGCTTGCAGTTTGATATGACGGGAGTGGGCGGTATCTTTGCAGCCATGGTCATTTCTATCCCATTCAGCATTTTGGCTGGTCTTGCGTATAGCCAGTTGATTAACCGGGTAAAAGGCAGTGAGATGATGGTATCCACCTATGTGGGATTTTCTGTGGTTGCATTAATGTGTATTGGCTGGCTGATTCTTCCATTTAACCATCCGTCGATTGTGTGGCCCATCGGAGATGGACTCCGTACAACGATTACATTGGAGAAGTGGTATGACAGGGCTCTAAATAACTTATGGGCGTTTTCTGTTGCAGGAGTAGAGATACCAGTAGGATTGATCCTGGTAATCTCGGTGTTCAGTTTCCTTGTATGGTTATTTATGAGAAGCCGTCTTGGGCTCATGATGAAAGCAGTGGGATCAAATCCAGAATTTGCGAAGGCCAATGGTATTCATGTGGATTCCATGAGAACACTGGCAACGGTTATTTCTACAATTCTAGGTGGAATTGGAATTATCATTTATGCTCAGGGCTTTGGATTCTATCAGCTGTATAATGCGCCTCTTATGATGGCATTTCCAGCTATTGCAGCAGTTTTAATTGGTGGGGCAACACCAAGCCGGGTTACAGTCTTCCATGTGGTCTTTGGAACGATTATGTTCCAGAGCATGTTAGCAATCGCAACACCAGTCGCCAACAGCTTGATTCCGGAGGGGAATTTATCGGAGGTTGTGCGGACCATTGTAAGCAACGGGATCATTTTGTATGCCTTATCCCGGATGCAGGGAGGGAAACGCTGATGGAACATAGTGAGAAAACAAATTTTACAGGATTATTAAAAAAGATTCTGGTTAATAACGCGGTTACCATACTTTTTGTTGTGATCTGTATTGCCGGGATTGTCCTGGCGGATCAGCCCATGCCCTATGTGGTAGGAGAGATTTCTTCCAGACTGTTTCGGAATCTGATATTGATCTTGGCACTGTTGGTTCCAGTCTGGGCCGGAATGGGAATGAATTTCAGTATTGTCCTGGGAGCTATGGCGGCACAGATCGGAATTATGGTTTCTATGAATTTTTCTGTAACAGGGGTAGTCGGACTCGTTTTGGCTTTTATAGTCAGTGTTCCGCTCTCACTGTTTTTTGGAAATCTGACAGGACGCTTATTTAATCATACAAAAGGGCAGGAAATGATTACGGGTATGATTTTAGGATTCTTTGCAAAAGGAGTATATGATCTTGTTTTTATGTTTTTATGTGGACCAGTTATTCCGGTAAAGAATCAGACGCTTTTATTGCCTAACGGGATCGGGCTTACGACTCCCATCAACCTGGATGGAGAGACAAAGGGAGCGATGAATAAGCTGTGGACGATTTCTCTTGAAAAAGCTCTTTATATAATTTTGATTCTTGCCACAGTTTTTTTTGTGGGACAGTTAATTTTTAAGATGAAGAAGGAGAAGATCGACTGGAAAAAGCAGTATAAACTTTATATTGCAGTGTTCTCTCTTGTAGGATATCATATTCTTTTGACAGTTTCTGAAACAGTACGGTTTGCTTTGAATTTTACTGATGTACCAGTGGTTACAGGCCTTCTGATCGGGGCGGTGGGACTTGCCATTAATTTTCTTTCAAGGACAAAATTGGGGAGTGACATTCATGCAGTAGGCCAAAGTCAGACCATCGCTGTTTCTATGGGTATTCCGGCAGATAAGATCCGTATTATGGCAATTATGATTTCAACCTTGCTGGCGGCTTTAGGGCAGCTGGTTTTTATCCAGGATATTGGAAATTTTACTACCTATACAGCGCATGAAAATGTAGGTACTTTTTCCATTGCTGCTTTACTGGTGGGAGGCGCGTCCATCAAGAAAGCCAACATTGGTCATGCGATTCTTGGTGCATTGCTGTTCCATACGATGTTTATCATATCTCCGCTTGCGGGAAAGAATCTGTTTGACAATGCACAGCTAGGAGAATACTTCCGTGTGTTCGTATGCTATGCTGTTATTGCGGTGGCTTTGGCACTGCATGCGTGGAAACAGATTATGGCAAAGAAAGCAGAAGATAACTAAAAGGCAGTAGCTTTTGAAGCGGTATCGACTAAAAAAGTAAAACAGGGTAGCTTTCATGCAGGAGGAAAAAGGGGCTGTCGGTTAATACCGATTTTTTCCCCGGATAACAAAAGAATGAGACAGTCCGCAGAACTCCTGGCTTTTTCAGGGCTATGGTTTTCTGC
>NZ_JAOQJF010000039.1:0-25988 GCF_025567195.1 Alitiscatomonas aceti
CGATAATTAAGCGACAGAGATACTACCAATCTCTGGAACAGGCTGCATAGGCAGTGATATCTTTGAGATAAATGTGTCAACCAATATTGACAATATCAAAACAAATGTTGGATAGGGGCACTGGAACAAAATCTCAGCAAGCACTAAAGCTGCAGCAGGAACAAAGGAAACAGCAGCGTAAGTCTAAAAGCCGGGAAGACAAATTGGCAGAAGAGAAAAAAATGTTTGATTTAAAACAAAAAAAGAAAAAAGAGAAACATCGAGGGCATTAAGAATGTAATGTATTCTTACACAAAATTTGGTTTGAGGTAAACGATGGCATCAAGTAAAAATTATTTACAATTTGTTTTAGAGCAGCTGTCCGAGTTGGATGAAATTACATATCGGACTATGATGGGAGAATTTATTATTTATTATCGTGGCAAGATCGTAGGAGGCATTTATGATGACAGACTGCTTGTAAAACCCACAAAGTCAGCAATTGCCTATATGACAGATCCGGTATATGAAGTACCTTATGAGGGAGCAAAAGAGATGCTGCTGGTAGAGGAGGTTGATCAGAAAGAATTTTTGACAGGACTGTTCCACGCGATGTATGATGAACTGCCGCTGCCCAAACCCAAAAAGAAAAAATAGGTATTGCGAAGGGAAAACAAATAAATGGACAAGGCAATTTTGTATATACATGGTAAAGGTGGAAATCCGAAAGAGGCAGAGTATTATAAAGTGCTCTTTGAAGAATATGATGTAATTGGTTTTGACTATTCCTCACAGTTACCTTGGGAAGCGAAAAAAGAGTTCCCCAGATTGTTTGATAACCTATGCGGAACATATGAAACAGTAACAGTGATTGCGAACAGCATTGGTGCTTTCTTTGCTATGAGTGCTTTGGCAGACAGCAAAATAGAGAAGGCATACTTTATTTCTCCGGTTGTAGATATGGAAAGATTGATTCGGAATATGATGCAGTGGGCGAATGTGACCGAAGATGATTTGCAGAAACAGAAAGAAATCCCGACATCCTTTGGGGAAACACTTTCCTGGGCTTATCTTTGTTATGTGAGGGAGCATCCTGTTACCTGGACTGTTCCAACGCACATTCTGTATGGAGAAAAGGATAACTTGACATCGTATGAAACAATAGCTGAGTTTGCAGATAGAATCGGATCAACACTTACAGTTATGGAAAACGGGGAGCACTGGTTTCATACGAAAGAGCAGATGGACTTTCTTTCTGACTGGATTAAGCAATGTACATGATATGTTCAAATGTTGAAACTATGTAACGGAAGAAGATGTGATAAAAAGTAAAAGGAGCCATGGTGTGTGATAAGCCATAGGTTCCTTTTTGCTTTCTAAAAAGGAGTAACATGGCAAAACTTATTTTTACTTCCCGATATTTAAAAGATGCAAAACCATCTCAGAAAGAAAATTATGTCCATTACATTGGAACGCGGAAAGGGGTAGAGAAAATTGATACAAGTAAAAAGCACCTCCCAGCAACGGTGAGTCAAAAGAAGTTAGTGCATCAGCTCCTGCAGGATTTTCCGGCGACAAAAGAAATGCTGGAGTATGAAGATTATCAAAGAAAACCAACAATCGAAAATGCCTCGGAATTTATTTCTTGTGTATTGGAACAAAATCTTGATATAGCAGCGACGCGAAAAAATTATGTGGATTATCTGGCGCATCGTCCCCGTGTAGAAAAGATTGGTGAGCATGGTCTGTTTACAGATGAGGGAGAACCGGTGGTTCTTGGACAGGTGCAGAATCAAGTGGCAGATCACAAGGGAGTTGTGTGGACCCATGTGATTTCCCTTCGGCGCGAGGATGCAGCCCGGTTAGGGTATGACAGTGCTGTTCAGTGGATGGCATTGCTGCGTTCCAAACGGGCAATGCTGTGTAAGCATATGAAAATTGACAGCGCCAATCTGAAATGGTACGCTGCATTTCATAATGAAAGCCATCATCCCCATGTTCATCTATTGGTGTACTCAGTAAAAGATGGAGAAGGGTATCTGACAAAGCAGTCGATTGAGGCCATGCGTTCTGAGCTGGCGCATGATATTTTCCGTCAGGATTTTGCAAATATTTATGAGGAACAGGCGCAGTCTCGTATGGATTTAAAGGAACGGTCGGAAGTTGTAATGAAGACATGGATAGATGAAATACGGGCGGGGACGCTTAAGAGTTCGGAAATTGAAACCAGTATGATGCAGCTTTCTAAACGGCTGCAGAATACAGGTGGGAAAAAGGTTTATGGCTACCTGAAGAGAGATGTGAAGGATCTGGTCGATCACATCGTAGACGAGTTGGAGAAAGATGACCGGGTGTCTGCCCTGTACCGGGAATGGGGGCTATGGGAGGATGAGATTGTGAAGACCTACCGAAAACAGACGGAAGAATTACCGCCTTTATCAAAACAGCCTAAATTAAAAAGTATCAAAAATATGGTGATTGCAGAAGCATTGAGGCTTGGCAGTCATCATTTTTTGTTTGAAGAGAATGAAGATGGATACTCAGAACCAAAGGACGATTTTTTTATACAAGAACCAGATCCGGTAGCAGAGCTGACAGGGGAACTAGATTCGGACTATGCGGTGGAGGAACTCAAGCAAGAGCTTTTTCCTAATGGCAGAAAAGAAAAATCCAGTTCCAACTGGTGGACAGATGGATATATACAGGCTAGGAATTATTTGTATGGCAGCGATTCTACATTGCAGGATTTTGAAAAGGCATATCAGAAGTTCCTTCAGGAAGCAGAGCAGGGGAATGGGTTTGCCATGCACGACCTTGGTCGAATGTTTGCGGATGGCTTGGGACGGGATGCGGATGTGGGGCTGGCACAGAAATGGTATGAGAAAGCATTGGAAGCATTTCTTGTAAGAGAAGAATCCGTAAAGAAAAAGGAGAAACCATATCTGCAATATCGTATTGGGAAAATGTATGCTTCTGGTTTGGGAGCAGAACAAAATTATGAAAAGGCGGCACACTGGTTTTCTCAGGCGGCTGCAATGGATCATAAGTATGCCCAGTATTCTCTGGCTGGGCTTTACCGGCGGGGCCGGGGGGTGGAGCAAAATGATATACGGGCGTTTTCTCTATATATGAGTTCAGCAGAGCAGGGGAATCCTTATGCCAGCCTGGAACTGGCGAAGATGTATAGGGATGGTTTTGGTACAGAGCCGGATTTACAGCAGGCAGAGTGGAGATTTCAGAATGCGTATTCCGGTTTTGTGGTTCTGGAAGAAAAAAGTCATGATGATAAACTCCAGTACCGGATTGGTCAGATGCTTCATACTGGAACGGGAACCAGCAAAGATGATGAGGGGGCGGCCAGGTATTGGGAAAAGTCTGCAAAGTTGGGGAATATCAATGCTCAGTATGCACTTGGAACACTCTTGCTGGAAACGGGAAGTGGAGACAGCGGCCAGGCAGTGGAATGGCTTACAAAAGCAGCAAATGCAGAGCACTCAGCCGCCCAGTATGTGTTGGGGAAATTATACCAGGATGGTGTGTATTTTAATAAAGATATGGATCAGGCCATGAAATGGTTCCGCTCTGCAGCGGAACTTGGAAATGAATATGCTGCATATCGGATGGGATGTTTGTTGCTTTTGGGGGAGGAAATACCGAAGGATGTGGAAGCGGCTGTGAAGTGGCTCAGCCTGTCAGCGGAAAAAGGAAATCTGTATGCGCAGTATCGGCTTGGAATGTTATATCTCAAGGGGGAAGAGTTTTCTCCTCAAGTGGAAGTGGCAATGAAATGGCTTCAACAGGCAGCGGAGCAGAAAAATGAATGGGCCTTTTATCAGTTAGGGAAGTTATATCTTTCAGGAGAACATGTAACGAAAAATGTGGAAACAGCAGTACATTACCTAGGACTATGTGCGGAAAAAGGAAACCAGTATGCTCAGTATGTATTGGGAAAGTTATATCTCTGTGGCAGAGATGTTTCCCGTGATCGGGAAAAGGCAGTGGAATATCTGACAGCATCGGCAGAACAAGGAAATTTGTATGCCAGTTTTTTACTGGAACATCTGGATGCATATCAGGATCCGTCCTTGTTTCTGGCAGCAACCAGGCTGCTTCATCATCTGGAAAAGCTGTTTTGCGAAGAAGTACAGAGACCGATGGAAATGAAGCGGTATCAGATTGACCGGAAACGACGCAGGAAACTGTCAGAGAAAAAGCAGGCTCAAGGACATCATAGGGATGACCCGGAGCCGGCACAAGGTATTTATTGACGAAGGAGGATGGCATGGGAGAATTTGTTTATTTTACGGAAGAACAGAAACAGAGGGCCAATGCGGTGGATCTGGAAGATTTTCTTTCCAGGCAGGGGGAAAAGTTGCTTCGTTCTGGAAGAGAAAAGCGCCTGGCCAGTGATCACAGCATTACAGTGAGGGGAAATCGATGGTATGATCACGCGACAGAAAAGGGAGGCTGTGCCATTGACTTTGTGCGGATGTTTTATAACCAGAGCTTTCCGGATGCAGTTACAATGCTGCTTGGCGGAGAACAGGGAGTTGCATACCGGGAAAGCGTGAATCAGCAACCAGAACCGAAAAAGCCATTCGTACTTCCAGAGGCGAACCAGACCATGTACCGTGCTTTTGCGTATCTGATAAAGACAAGGTGTGTGGATCCTAAAGTAGTATCTGTATTTGCAGGAAAACACATGATCTATGAAGATGTCAAATATCATAATGTTGTGTTTGTGGGTTTTGATTCAGATGGAATTCCACGCCATGCACATAAAAGGGGAACCTGTCAGAAGGGACAACCATTTAAGGGGAATGTAGAAGGATGTGATCCAAGGTACAGTTTTCGTTGGGTTGGGAAGAGTAATACCGTGTATGTATTTGAGGCGCCGATTGATATGCTGTCTTTTATTTCCATGTATCAAAAGGGGTGGATGGATCATAGTTATGTGGCACTCTGTGGGGTGGCAGAACATGCGTTGATGCAGCTTTTGAATGATGCACCGCATATCTCCCAAATTGCTTTATGTCTGGATCATGATAAGGCGGGAATCCAGGCAAAGGAACGGATAAAGAAAAACCTGTCTGAGCGGGGATACCATATGGTATTCTCGCTTTTTTCAAATCTTAAGGATTGGAATGAGGATCTTCAAGAACTGAAGAAGCCACCGCCGGAATATATGAACAGACAGCAGACAGTTATACAGATGATGTGAGAGGAGGGGAGTAGGATACAGGGAGTCATTATATTTATTTGTATAGGTTTGGGGATGTTCGCTGTAATCGGCAGTCTGGTAATGATATCAAATCATTATACCTTAAACGGAATTAAATCGAGAACGGTAGGAGACGGGCAGTATGGAACTGCACGGTTTGCAACGGAAAAGGAAATACGGGAAACGTATGCACATGTACCATATGAACCGGAACAATGGAGAGCAGGAAAGCATCTACCAAAAGAGCAGGGGCTGGTAGTTGGATGCAAAAAGAAAGGAAATTCCATCACAGCACTGGTAGACAGTGGAGATATTCACTGTCTCATGATCGGGGCAGCAGGAGTGGGTAAGACGGCAAACTTCTTATACCCCAATATCGAATATGCCTGTGCTTCTGGAATGAGTTTCCTCACCACAGACACGAAGGGCGATCTGTTTCGTAATTATGCAGGTATAGCCAAGGAATATTATGGCTATCGGATTTCCATTCTGGATTTACGAAATCCCACCCGTTCTGATGGCAACAATATCCTGACACTGGTTAATAAATACATGGATGAGTATTTAAAGAATCCTGAAAATCTGGCAGCAAAGGCAAGAGCAGAGAAGTATGCGAAAATTACAGCTAAAACCATCATCTGCTCTGAAGGGGCTTCTGCCAGCAGTTATGGACAAAATGCTTTTTTCTATGATGCAGCAGAAGGTTTGCTGACTTCTGTGATTCTGTTGATTGCAGAGTATTGCCCGCCAGAGAAACGCCATATCATTTCTGTGTTCAAGCTGATTCAGGATCTTCTGGCGCCATCCCCCGTGAAGAACCGGAGCCTGTTCCAGTTACTTATGGATAAGTTGCCACCTACTCACAAGGCGAAGTGGTTTGCAGGAGCAGCTTTAAATTCTGCGGATCAGGCAATGGCCTCTGTGCTATCCACAACCATGTCCAGATTGAATGCGTTTCTGGATTCTGAAATGGAACAGATCCTGTGCTTTGAGAGTACCTTGGACACGGAAACATTCTGTAGGGAAAAGTCAGCAATTTTTATTGTGCTGCCGGAAGAAGATAACACGAAGTATTTTATGGTATCCCTGTTTTTACAGCAGCTTTACCGGGAAATGTTGACGATTGCAGATGAACATGGAGGAAAGCTGCCCAACAGAGTCATGATGTTTGCGGATGAAATTGGAACCATACCAAAAATTGAATCCATGGAGATGATGTTTTCCGCAGGCCGTTCCAGACGGATCAGCATGGTTCCTATCATTCAGAGCTTTGCGCAGTTGGAAAAGAATTATGGAAAAGAAGGTTCCAGTATTATCATCGATAACTGCCAGGATATTTTGTTTGGAGGTTTTGCACCAAACTCAGAGAGCGCAGAAATCTTATCAAAAGCATTGGGAAACAGAACAGTGTTGTCTGGTTCTATATCCAGAGGAAAAAATGACCCCAGCCAGAGCCTGCAGATGATGAGCAGACCATTAATGGCGCCGGAGGAGTTAAAGACCTTGCCAAAAGGGAATTTCATTCTTGCTAAGACAGGGGTATGCCCTATGAAAACAAGACTTCCTTTGTTTTTAAAATGGGGTATCCGGTTTGAGGAGGTTTATGAAGTCCCGGAACAGGCAGCAAGAGAAGTTGTATATGCTGACCGATTGGAATTGGAGGAGGAAATAGTAAGGCGGTCTGATTTTGATGAGGAAGACTTATGGAGGGGATCTGTTGAAAGCGGAAAGTTGGAGGAGGCTTCTTTTTTAGGAGGAAAGGCTCGTGGAGAGACAGCGAAGGAAAAACAGCATAAGGCAGCTACTCGAAGACCACCTCTTAGAACCGATTAGCAGAGAGGAGAACAGATGGCTTATTTTTCTAAAATTTATTCTTCAGATCTGCCTCATCGGGCTAAAGCTGTGTATATGTATTTGAAAGACCGGAGTAATACAGACGGACAATGCTATCCTGCGATTGGTACTATCGCAAAGGAATTAAACCTATCACGGAGAACTGTAGAGCGGGCGATTCAGGATCTGGTAAAGGCTGGGCTTATAAAAAAGGAACAGAGGTGGCGTGAAAACGGAGGAAAAAGCAGTCTTTTGTATACGCTGATAGACAGCAGCTAGAAGATACGCCACCAAGGGATCAGTTTGTTTTCTTGGTGGCATATGGGATATGGCAATATGACATATGAAGAGAAGGTATCACTTGAAGAAATATAATAATCAGAGAAAAAATTAGGCAGTTATCTATAAAAAAAGAAGGTGAGTGTGAGGTTAATGCGTATCAATTTTTGGTGAATATAAAACAACTTAGGGTAAGAAAAATATTCCCGAATAAAACAATATGTGGTATAATAAAAAGCAATGCTATGTGAACAAAAAATCCTTTCCTGTTATCTTAACACACTCTGTAAAGCAAACAAAGTGCGTAAGTTTTGAAATTGGTTTTCTCAACTTACACACTTTATTTTACACCCTCTATTTCAGAGGTATTTTTTCCTCCTATTTTATTCCATACATAAATTTTGTATGTTAGACTGGAATAAACAATAGTACCACCATCTTCTAATACCTGTTTGTTCCATGGGAAAAATAAAAACCAGGAAATAATAATTGAGATCACAGCTGTAAATATTATAAGATGTAACTTTTTCATACTAAATACCCTTATCTAGAGACGAAACAATCTCATATTTCTACATTTTATCAAATTCTGCATTGGATACACCTCCTCGTATCTGTATCTTATCATTTCTTAGGTTATAATACAATAAAAATCCTGGAAATGCAGTCAAGGTAAGGGTTCCAGCCTTGACTGACATTTCTGGGATTTGATATGATTTGAAGAGTAGGTTAACGGGACTTACACAGATTCTATTACACTCTGTATACAGGTTTGCTCCAGTTTTGTACAGGTACGGACTATCTACCGTTTACATATATATAATACTAATGGTTATCATACCACATCCTGTGTCAGACAAGAAAACTCTTGAAATTGCCAATTAGTTCTTGTTTGTATACTGGAAAAGTGACTTGATGTCCGTCCAGAATTGTTTATCCTCTATAAGCGTTTTCTGTCTTGAAATTTTCTACTATCCGATATCCGGAATCAGGAACGGTAGTATCATACTGGTTTAGGTGTACGCCGTCATCATCTACCCAATAGTAGGTGCTGTTGACTTCGGATTTGATATAGCATTCCACGAACAGGTAGCCATCCGCTCCAAAACAGTAGTCTTTCCCTGCAATAGTCTTCCAAGCACTTACCGAATAGGAATAGCCTTTCTCCACATACCACCAGCGATTGTTGTCGTTATAGTCTTTTACCCAGCCCTGAATGTATTTACCGCTAATCCAGCCATCAGTGATATGGAACCACGGATCCTCATCAATCAGAACACGTCCGGTTGCCTGAATACGAGCACCAGTATTCAATGTTTTTACTACAGCGCCGGTTATAGGACTTGTCCGAACATTGACATTAACGCCCTGAACAGTTAACTGCGCACTGACAGGGATTTCATCAATAGGTTCAAACCCGGAATAAGAGGGTCTTGCAAATGTCACGATTGTATATCCAGTATCATTGCTACGACGAGTGTTTCTGAGCACACCACCTCCATCGGCAATATTACCGCCTGTATTTCCTTCGATTGTCTCGTAGCTTCCATCACTATTCCTGCTGATTACTAATCCCACATGATTTACACGCCTGTCGCTGCTGGCGGTAGAAGTTTTGATTAGAATAAAATCACCAGCTTGTCCGGTTGAAAATAGTCTTCCGTTATTGTAGGTATTATAAACTGTTTCCGTAGAAGCTGTTTTTAAGCCGTCACAGAAAATATTGGAAGCACCACATAGTCTAAATACATCCCATAAATAGGTCACACACCAAGGGTATGCATCGTCTTTATTTGGCTTTCCGTTCTCCACTTCATGGCCATAATAATGGGTATTAAATTGGACATTATTGCTTCCGGCCGGTTTTTCGGTGATGCCCTCAAACTCTAATGCTTTGTTAATGATTGTATCAATTATTGACATGTTTTGTTCTCCTTTCAATACTGATTTTTTTGTTATAACCGGTTATGCCTGTTAATAAGGGGGAACTGGTTGAATTGTAAACAAATAGAATTGTGTTTTTAAATTTTATAATACTAATAGTTGCCCTTCTACAACAAAAGTTATTTTTTTTTAAGAAAAATGACACTCTTTTGACACTTTGTTTTGAAGGAAGAAATGCTATACTAAAATAAAGACAAGAAAGCAGCTGGTAAAGCTCACAGCAGGCAAGAACAAACAGAATGGCGGGATTACGGTGCTGAATTAGATCATACCGCCTCTCGTGAGGGAACTGGCAGTCATAATCGGGCGGAGATTAACCACCATGCAGAAAGAACCCGCTGGCTGGAGGGAAAAAAATCGTCACGAACCGTAGGAAGTGTATGGCTCAGAAGTTTATAGAAGGCTGGTTGATATTTAAGGAAGGGGAATATTGGATATGATGAGATTAAAAAGCTTTAAAAGGACAGAGTTTATTATCGTAGTCTTTGTTTTATGTACTGTTAATGTAGGCTGTTCACATATTGACAGGCAAGAGAAAGAACAGAATATAACAAAGATTGAGCAGGAGGAAATCGTTGTCAGCCTGCCGATTCCCTCTACTGAAGATATAGAAATTTCAGAAAAAGACGATACTGGCACACAAAAACAGATAGAAATAGAAAAAATCAAACAATATGCGGAAAAAAATGCAGAAAATGATCGGAACGCCATTTTAGAGGCACTTGGCAATGTAGAGGCAGATAACCATTGTGATAAAGCGATTCTGTACATAAAAGATAGTTACCCTAATTATTTTTCCAACGATGCGCTGATTAAAGAAAGCATAGAATATGGGCATTATCTGGTATCTGTTTATCAAGATTCTGAAGGTACAGATAATGGACGAGGACGTTATTTCGAAATGGGAAAAATTGTTTCTGAAGTAGCGCAAGATATATATCTAGGAAAAAGAACGTTAATAGACGATACTGTTATAGAAAAAATGCGGAATCTGGAGAGTCTGCTTCAACAGATGTATGATCAGTATTACGGAGGATATAAGGGAGAGGTGAGTCAGCCTGACGAGAAAATATTGATTTCTAATCACCCCATTTTAAACAAAACACCTTTTTTTGCAGCTAACCTTAGCGATGTATTAACCTCATCCTATGAAGAATATTCTTCGGTGGAGACGGAAGATGGATATTGGGATTTTTTTGAAGAAGCAGGGATTATTTATGCCACAGGAGAGCCAGAAAAAGAAACAGATTTTTCCTCAAGACGGATTAGAGGTGTGGTTCTTACAACGCCTCAATATGAATTCTGTTGTGGACTAAAGGTTGGGATAAATGTTCAAGACCTAATGGAAATGGATTTAATCTTTAATGAAAGTTCATTGGAAAACATACCAAATTATTCATTTCTAACATTTTTAAAAGAAAAGTTTGACTGTGATGAGGTATATATTGCTACGGAAGCTTTGTCTTATGATGCAACGTATTCAAATCTCATTTATCGATTCTTGGCATTTGCTAAAAATGATAAAGTAATTGCAGTGTCTGTTGATGATACACTGAGTACTTTACAGGAGTAAGTTCTAAATCGGATGATATTTCGAGGATACTGAATACTGCAAACCGTTATTTTCTGCGGCCAACAAGGCCATATTTTGTGGGCAATCTGCAAATACGGCCCCTATCACTGCTGGCTGGATTAGCGGTAAATGCGTTTAGGGTTGGATAAAAGATTACAATAACAACCACTGGCGGTAAGAATTGTTAATATGTATATAACATACAAATGTCTCTGTTTTGTCACTAGAGAAAAGAGGTAATACAGAGTATAATAATTTTTAATACACAAATTCAGGCAAAGACGAGAAGGACGCTATGATAAGAAAAGTAAATAAACTTTTGGTAATTGTAATAATTGCAGTGGCAAGCATCATTGAAGTTGGTTGTATCCAAAGTAAAAACGATAATTTCAAAACAGGTGGCAGTGAACAATCTATGGAAAGCACAGTAGACGAAGGTGAAATATCTATCACAAATAAAAGTGACACAATTTCTACCGGAGGGGAGGAAGGAATCGAGCAAGAAGAAGTTGTTGAATCAGAAACGGAGGGGGAAAAGCAAAAGAGAGAAAGCATCGCAATAGAAACAGCACCAGTGACTAGAGATGATACTATTTTATATGGAAGTATCGAAACCATAGACGGTTTTCAGATGGTTGACGGTACTGATGTCCCGGTACAGGTATCATTTAATGTTATGAATGTTCAGGTAGGAGAATCGGCATATAAAACACTTATCTCAGGTAATGCAGAAATTCCGAAGGCGGAGAATGGCATGGAGTATGTTGTAGTAACTCTGAATGTTACCTATGATAGCGGAACGTCAGACAATCTTTATATTATGGAAGATCATGCTTCTTTAGATTCAGCAAAGATGTACTTCGCACTTTCTAATGGGGATAGCAATGCAGAGCAGTTCACAAAGTATCTCAGCGATAATATTTATAATTTAACTGTCGAAAAGGGAAAAAGTGCTCAGGGGTCAGTTGCATTTCTGCGTAAGATTGGCAGCAATGAGCCATTATATTTTGTAGGATATGGAAAAACCATTAAGTTTGATATTGCAACGTCTGATAGGAGTAAATCATCAATGGATACTTCGTTCGCTGAAACAGTGGTTGAATAATCGATAGATACTCTTGTAGCCGAAAAGCAAGTGGCAATAGACCAATAAAAAAACAGGCAGAAGATTATGCAGAGAAGGACCGCTATAACATTATAGAAGTTCTCGGCGATGCGGAATCTGATGAGTGTTGGAGTGTAGCAAACCAATTTATTCAAGACCGATATCCTGATTATTTTTCTAGTAAGGAGTGTCTTTATTTATTCCATCTAGCACAACAGGTTAATTTAACTGAATGAGGAGGCATTTATGAGGAAAGTTGGAAAAGTTTTAATTTGTTTATCAGTATGTGTATTGGGAGCCGCTTGTGCGCGAACTGAAAACATAGAAACGATAGAGGAAAGCTCAGTTATGGTTCCTGCGTCTATGCCGATGTCAGAAATAATTGCACAGGAGTATGCTATTACACAGGAAGAGACAGATTCAAAAGAAAACGAAGAGCCTGTGACAATAATATCATCTGTAGAAGCAGAAAGTGTAAACGAACAGTCAGAGCATCAGGACAACATTGATATGAAAATGGAAATAGGAGTATCAGATATACTTATACCGGAAATCCCCTATCTTGCTGAAACTCCATTTATGGTTGCGGATATTGAACATGTCTTAGTCTATGATTCTGAATTGGAAAAAATTGAAGGTTATGAAGGTGCAAATGGTCATTATAATTATTGGAAAGGGGAGGGGATTGAATATGTAACTCATTCTTCCCAAAAGAATCTTGCGGGAATTGTTATAAATAATAGCGATTATTCATTAGCAAGTGGTATTCGAGTAGGAATGACAGAATTAGAACTGATCCAGACAGGTTATCCGTTTGAAAAATGTAAAAGTGAAATTGATAATGGAATAGGAATGATAATATTTGGTAGTGGTTTGTTGAGAGATAAAAAAGGTCCGCTTAATATGACAGACTATGATTATATATATGCCTATGTTGGAAGCGCATCTGCAGATGAAATTAAAAATTACGGTATAGATAGAACGTCTTGTTATAGTATTGTTTTGTTGATGAAGGATGATGTAATAGACGAAGTGATTTTAGATTTGCCTACTGCCGGATAAAAACATAGTTTACAATTCACGATAATTCTCCTTATTAATAGGTGTAAGCGCTTATAAATAAAATAAAGGAGAGATAGAATATGAGTTTTACAACTACGTTGAACAGTAAATGCCAAGAATATACCAATATGGTGATTGGAGGAACCAGGATTCAGCTACCGTATCATTGGGGAGGAAAAAACCTTCCATCTGTAATTAAGGCAAATTTAACAGCTACCGGAAAATCTGGGGCAGATCTTCAGGCGTGGGCGACTGCCAACCCTGCTAAGGCAGGAGTTGATTGCTCTGGACTTGTCTACTATGCCATTAATGAGGCATCCAATGGTGCTGTTAGATCCTATTTTGAAAACGCACTACCTGGTGAAGATAGTTTGACCTATGCTTACGGTATTAGTGCTGCGACGCTTACTAATACAGCATATGGAAAAAGGATTACCAAGGCGAAGGATATGACACCGGGGTGTCTAATGCGATCTGATAATGGAGGTCATGTTCTTGTTATTACTGGGGTTACGGAAACGCGAATTGACTATACACATTCAAATCGTTCTAAGGGACCGCATACCGGATATATTACAATCGGAAACCCGAACGAAGATCTTGATGCAGCTGCACAGACTTGGCATGACATCGCTTATACAGATGCGACTGCGAAAAGTTTGTATGATTATACAATCTTATTAGAGTGTTTTGCTACAGTTGAACCGGTTGAGGAAATTCCCGTTAGTGCAAACTTGACGATTCAGGGGACTAATGTGAATGTAAGAACAAGCCCAAGTACCAGTGCCGGTATTGTGAAAACATTGAATACAGGAGCTGCTATTCAGGCTAATGGGCGTGTAATGATCAGTGGGGATCCCTGGTTCCATATTGCTGATGGCTGGGTCAGCGGGAACTATGTCCAGGGATGGGTAAAGGATTACAATGACAACAACAGATGGTGGTATGTGGAAAAAAGTTACACGTATCCGAAGAGCGAATGGAAAACTATTGCCGGGAAAGATTATTGTTTCGGTCCGGATAGCTATCTGTTCGTGGAGTGTTACATTAAGTCTGAAGTCAATAATACCTATTATTGGGTAGATGATGATGGTGTATACCTGAATCAGTATGATACCACCACACCTGACCGCAGCTATCGAGTTGTAGAGAATTACAAAACGGAAAATGCTTATCAGGGTTAAAGGTATATAGGATAACAGGAATCTGAATGATTTATAAAGAATTGCCGTCAGTTCAAAAGAGCTGGCGGTAATTCTATGTATGTAGCTATGGACAAAATGCTTTTTTCTACGATGAAAGACTTCTGACTCTGATTTATCGTAAGCGCTCAATAAAATAATAGCTATCTTTTCACAAGGTATTCCTCTATAGTTGAAGTAAAATACTCCAACTTCAACTTTTCGATTTAATCCGGCCTCTTTGCTGTATCATGTCAGACCATGGCATCAGCTCTTCTATAGCTTCGGGCTCATTTTTGTAGTCCGGCATATAGAGCAGTACAGTCTCCAGATATGCGTAGATGTTTAGATTGTTGAGTTTCGCAGTTTCTACTAAACTGTAAATGATGGAACTGGCCCGGGCACCTTTTACAGTATCATGAAACAGGAAATTTTTCCTTCCTACGGCATAGGGGCGGGCGATATTTTCTGCGATATTGTTCGATATGGAGCACCGGCCATCCAACAGATAATTCTCCATATAGGGCTTCTGGTTTTTCGCATAGGTCACCGCCTTGGCCAGACGGCTCCCGCCAGCTGGATCCACTGTTTCAAGCCATGACCAATAAGCCTCCCATATGGCAGGCTCCGTCTCAAGATGCTTGGCTTTCCGGGTATCGGCATCCAGCCCCGCATACTCCTTTTCCAGTTCGAATAACTGGTTGCAATAACCGAAACCGATTTCCGCCGGAGTCCTATCCGGGGATTTCTTTGGTTTCCCGGGAAGTGCGTCATGCCAGTACCGTCTTATATGGGCAAGGTAGCCGCAGCGGATGACATCTTTCAGCTTATTATAATTGGAAAAGCCATCGCAGGAAAGGTATCCGGAAAACCCTTTCAGGAATTTTCCGCATGATATCCGCCCCGGCTGGGCTGGTAATCATACAGACGGATCGGCGGCAGCCCGTCATTTCCGGAGCCATACAGCTATATATAGGACTTGGACTGTGCCGTTTTCCCTTCCTCCTTCAGTACCTGGCAGGGTATTTCATCTGCATGGATGATATCCCTCTCCAGCAGATGCTGGTGCAGCTGTTCATACACCGGCTCCATATAATCTATGCTGCATTTGATGACCCAGTTAGCCAGTGTCGCCCTGGGAAGCTTCACTCCAGTCTGTCTCCTGGCGGTAAAGCGGGACGTTGTTCACATATTTCTGGTACATCACGTAAGCAACCGTGGACGGGGATGCGAGGCTGTGCCTGAGCAGGAGGCTTGGTGTTTCAGCCCCGACGATAACGGAAGCGCCGTCTTTCTTGCATTCCGGACAGCCAAGGACTTCCTGGACATACCGGATTCGTTCTGCTTTTGCAGGGATGATCCGCAGTTCTTCACGGACAACCTTTTTCTCGATGACTTCCATCGGGGTGTTGCAGTAAGGACAGTTCCTGTCCTCATCTGCTACCGTGCAGGGAACTTCGATTACAGGCAGCCCTGCAAGGATTTCTTCCCTGGTGGCCCTGGGTTTCTTTGCCTTACGGTTATAATCGCCAACAACCTCCTCCAGGGCTGGTTCCGGGACAGAAGGATCCGCAGTAGCTTCCGCCTCATTGAACAGATCCAGTTGTCCGGGAAATTCATCTTTTTTTGCTTTTTCACTGGAAGGCTTTTTTGCGCAATGCCAGGACATGATAGTAAAATGTGCTGACCGGGATTCCATTTTCTATGCACCACTGGTGGCCGGTAAGTCCGCTGGATCTGCACTGGGTGATTAACTCCAGCCAATGATCCTCCTTTGAAGTTGTACTCATTTCATTTAACTCCTTCAATGTGAGATTTTGGAGTAATGAGGTACAACAAAAGCGGCTAACGATACAGAGAGAAATGCAGCTTTTGTAACTCTGAGAACTAGATATGAAGTGAATTACTCCAAGTATCTAAAGTATCGGACAAAATTTGCGAATCTGCTATCCGGGTGATTATAAAGCGCTTACAATGGAAACTAAACTAATATAAAAAAATCCTTTAAGTCCGGAAAATGGGACTTAAAGGATTTTGCATCAGATTATTTAATTTAAGTCAAATTCAAGTGTGTTGCCAAAGCCAATAAAGTATAAGGTTTCGTTACTATCTGCTTTATGTAAGAAAGCCACAGATCCAACACCAGAGCTTCCTTTATCTAGAGATAGGTTGTAAATGTTATCTGATAAGAGGTTGGTCAATTGTTCTGCATTACTGTCTCCATTAGAAAGATAAAAATATAATTAGTATGATGTTTTTTAAATGTGATAGTATATCTTCTATTTAATTATAAGAATCCTCCATTTCCAGAGTAATGGGTTCTGAGCCAGTTTTGGTATAGACTGTTCCTGAAAATTTAATTGTATAACTACCAGCCCCTTTTGTTGAAATAGACCCGCTTTTTCTCAGCGTGTTTGTATTGGTTGAAAGATTTTTTGAATAAATTTGGGAACTTCCCTTATATATGGTCATTTTGCCTGATATAGAGGTAACCTCTCTTATTCCAGAAACAAGGACACTATAGTTGATACCGGTGCTACTGGGATCTATTTTAATAGATGCTTCTTGGATATAAGCAAAACGTGGTGAAGCAACAGTAGTTAAATTGTGAGATACTGTGTTTTCTTGTGCCAACGTTGTAATGGTGCAAGCGGGAGTTGCAAGTAGTACAGTAGCAAGGCTTAATGAGTAAATTTTTTTGAGTTTCATAGAAAATCTCCTTTCATTTTTTATATATTTAGGCGGTTGCGAAACTCTAAAAGCCTCTAATAGCTTTTTTGAATTTTGTTTCTACCTTTTTCCTCACCAAGCCTTGAATTTTTATGTCCATTTTGCATAAAATTCCAGCTTGATAGATTCAATTCAGGCTTATTTCTATACAGAGTGCATAGATTTTAGTCAGTGAGTTTCGTAATTACCTATTTATATATTTATTAACACCAATGCTACATGTTTTTCTACAAGTCATTTTAAATTTTCTGCAATTTTTATCATTTCATTCATTCCTAAAGTTGACTTTAGTTTGAAATAGTTATTTGTAGTATCCCAAATAAGAATATTCATGAATCGATTATCTTGAGATTCAAAAAAAGTGCCTTCGACATTATTGATTTTTACATGAAGAATCGAATAATGCTCATTATCAATTAACGAAGTATACTTTTGAGTATCATAATTCAATTCAATCAAATCCCCAGAAGAGTTTTGATAAATAATATAATTGCTTATTCCATCAGCTGAAGAATCTATAATAGAAAATCCTTCTGGTATATATTCAACCTCAACGAAAGGTTTTCCTTGAGGAAGGTCAGAGGTATGGATTAAAGTGATGTATCGGTCATATATTTCTATTATAACATTTTTGCATGCAGCACGTACTTCGTTATGTTGTAGAAGAAGGGCGAAACTGAATCCCATAAAAAGAAGCATTATAGAGGCTATTTTGCGACAATACTTCATCACAGATTTGACTTTAACTTGGTAATTATAGTACCTGATTAGTCGTCGTATTTTCAAATCGTAATGTTCAGGAATATGGATTTTTTTCAATTCCTGCTCTGAAGGATAGTCCCGGTTCTCGTTTTGGCTATTTTCAATAACAGCGGCTTTTAAAAAGGATTCCCAGATTTCATCTTCAAATTCTTTATTCATCTCCCTGCCCCTTTAACTTCTCACGTAAGATTAGATTTGCGCGATAAAGCCGCATTTCTACAGTTTTTTTCTTGAGATTTAAAAATGATGCGATTTCATCATTTGAAAAGTTATTGACATATTTTAACTCCAATACAGATTTATAAATGTCGTCAAGTTTATTAATTTCTTTCGCCAACCAATGTACCTGTTCTTTGTTGATAAGATGTTCCAGGATATCTTCGGAAGCTGTTAGCAAAACCGGAATATCTTCCAGAAAAGATTCCGGTTTTCTGCTTTTACTTCGCAAATAATTGAGGCTGTAGTTGCGGGTAACTGTAATAATGTAATTTTGTGTCTTTTTAGAATCGCTTATATCAATATCATCTAAATGAGAGGCTAGTTTTATGTAAATATCATGCGATAAATCCTCTTTGGTATATTCATCGAATTTAAACCTCGTTAATGTATAATAAATAATTTTTCTGTATTTCTCATATAAAAGAAGAAATTTATCTGTATCTTCTGGTGTGTCAAATGTTAAAAAGAGGATCAACATTCTTTCTGATGCCTCTTTTCATTGTGATAGTTTAATTCGATAGCAACTACAGAATCCACGATATCCAATATTTTTTGCTGATCGGAAGCAGGCAGGTTTTTCATCTGCTCTTCAATATATTTCAATTTTTCAAAGGTGTAGTGTTTCAGCTCTTTCCCCAAAAGAATATCTACCGAGATATCAAGGGCATTAGCAAGTTTAATCAGAGTATCTAGACTAGGGGATTTTTCGCCACGCTCAATATAGGAAATGAAGATGGTGCTGCATTCAACCAGTTCTGCCAAGGCTTCCTGACTGTATCCAGCACGCTCACGGTATCGCTGGAGCTGTTTTCCAAATGATTTCTTGTCCATGGGGTAACTCCTATTTTGTTAAAGATATAATACTTTTAGTTATTTCCTTAAAGTATACAGAAATTACATTTTATATTGAAATGACCACAAATTATAGAAATAATACTAAAGGTTGTAAAACGGAAAAATTTTATGTGCCAGTTTCCATATTTTAGACAAGTTTCTTATTACTATATATCTTGAAAGGAAGGAGATGATTTAAAATGGAGGCAATTTTGACCCAGCTGATACAGTCCCAGGGGATATGGGCCGTCCTGTTTGTTTTCCTGTTGCTCTATACAATTAAGAAGAATGATAAGCTGGATGAGTTGCAGGACGCACGAGAAAAAGAGTACCGGGAACTGCTACTGGAGTTGACAGATAAATTTACCATCGTCAATGAGATAAATAGCAAGCTAGATACCTTATGTACCCAGTATTCCTCGCAGATGAAAGAGTGATTCCCAGTGAACCGCCTTTTGGCGGTTCATCTGGCAGAATCAGGTTGCCATATCTTCTTTTTAATCCGGTTCACATATTGCCTGGTATATCCGAGTTTTTCAGCAATTTCTTTGTCGTTGTATCCCGATATAAGCATACGCAAAAGCTCCTGTTCTGATGGTTGTTTATTTTTCAAGATTCTTTCCAAATCCAAAAGGGAAATACAATTATCCACTTCATAATCATGGAGATAATCACGACCATCAAAGTCCTCTAGTGAAATGCACTTTGCCTGAATAGCTTGATTTTTAACACTGGCATGATAGAGTTTTGTAAATTTATTGACGACAGATTTCTTTATGTAAGAAATACAGGCGTATTCGTTATTTAATGAGGGCATTTTACTGATTGCTTCATACAGAGCGATATTTAATTCCTGTAAGCTATCCTCATACTCCAGATAATATAGTTTTCTCGCATATGCTTTTATCAATGGAGCAAACCGCTTCTGTAATTGTTCAAAATAGTCCTCGTTTCCAGTATCTAAATATCCTCTGACAAGAGATGATATAGTATGTTCCATTTTTACTCCTTTTTTTTATAAAAAGGAATAAATGAGGAAATTAGAAACTGAAATATACAATTTTTTCTTTTTTATTATTACTATAGCGTTCTTTTTATGACTTGATAAGTGACAAAACAGTGCCACTTTTATGCTATGTGTAGAAAAATGGCAGAACTTGGTGTTTATTATAAAAAAGGAAAGGAATATTTTGAGGAAATGGTAACGGAAGTACAATTGAAAAAACTGTTATGGCAGCTGCGTGCAGAACAAATACAGGATTCTCTTTTAGAAGAGTGCTTGATTTCGAAGGAAAGTACTCATGGGATATTGCAATACAGTGACCGTTTTCAGTTCAAAATTATTGAGCAGACACTAAATATTTTAAGTCCGAATGAAAAATTTGTAATAGAAACTCACCTAATTGATCATCAAACATGGACAGAGACTACAAGGCTTTTCACCGAAAAATACGGGGAAAACTGTGAACGGTCTGAACGGACTTTAAAACGCATCCAGAGTAGGGCGTTAAAGAAAATGGTTAGTTTTATTAACCGTTCTCCATTAAAAGAATGCTTTCGTGAAACGTAAGACTTACATATGAAAGGTACCAGCAGGAGGATATTATAGCTGCCCGGTTTGTCGAAAAATTAATTGAGCAAAATAGCGTCGAGGAAAAGGATTTGTTTCCCGGCGCTTTTTTTTATGCCTTTTTGCAATGATTGTGTTGGCAGTACGTTGCAGGGAACCGCCCAGCCTTCTTTATTTTCGCAAATTTTGAAAATAAAGGAGGAAAAATTATGGCAAAGCCATATAAAATACCAGATTTTAGAAAAATGTATCCGGAAGCCAGCGAGGAAGTAATCTCTGTATTGAGAACAAGTGAAAGAAAAATGCAGTATCAGGAATATGACTTAAAAAGAGCAAGAAATATCGTAGATCCTAAAACAGGAGAGAAAATGACCATTCCTAGCAGAGAGGATTCCTATGAACGCTTGCAGGAAATGGCTGTGCAATTTCCAGAAGAAAACAGAAGTGTGGAGGATCAGATTCTGAAAAAAATAGAGTGTGAACAGTTACATAAATTCCTTTTAGAACTCTCGAAAGAAGAACAGTGGTTGATTCAGGAACTCTATTTTGAGGAACGGACGGAACGGGAGGTAGCTTCGGTACTTGGATTGTCACAGAAGGCGATAAACAAACGGAGACAGAAGATTTTAGAGAAACTGAGAAAATTATTTTAATTATTTTTCTGTTTTTGGTTCTCAAACTTCTCTGCCAGCGTGGAAAGAAGTGAAGGGGACTGATTTCTCTTTCTGTTCTTTGGCAAAAACTGTGTGAAACAGTCATATCCGGCAATACAGATACCTTAGTTGTTCAGCCCAAAAGGAAAAGCACAAAGGAAAATCCGCCACGACCACCTGCAGATAGTCAGAGTGTCTGTCAATAAGATGACATCAAAGGTGCAGAGCGAAAAAAATTTGTCCTTAAAGCAGTTTTGGCAGACTGCCTGCAATGACCTGAACAGCCTATAATGATACTTCCGTCCAGTCACAGCCCCGCAAAACGGGAACACGCAATGAGGGCGGCTCGGAGAGACCCTCGGAGGGGAACAATCCCATGACAGCCTTAAGCCATGGCTGGTCAGTGTTGCCGCCCAAAGATATCGGTTGTAACAGGAATATCAGTATTTCCGATATCTGGTTCCGGGAAGTTGTGTCGAATAGGAACTTTTGAAAATGAAGAACAAGTGATTTTTAACAGAAACTATGGCGGCAGCTTTATATTTATCCAGCGGAAAAGGAAAGATAGATCAGCTGGATAAGGCTGCCGCTATCCTTGTGTTCTAAATCACAAAATGATAAGGAGGAAGATGTATATGCGTGTCAAAGAATTTATGGAATTATATTCTGACAGCAATTTTCATTTTATGACATCGAAAGGATATTTATTTCTGAATTCTGACCAGGTAAAATCCATACTTTTGGAAGGGCAGAAAGAAGCAGCCAAGAAGGAGCTGGGAAAGGGAATCCGAGCTGATGAACTTTTGGCAGGTGAGGTCATCAGCGTAAGCTGGAAAAAGGGCATTTGCCATATGACGGCAGAATTACATAGAGATAGAGACTTTTCATAAAGAGTAGGAACATTCGTAGTCCAGAGTAGATGGAAGGAGGGGAAGTGTTACGATAAAAAAAGGAGATATATATTATGCAGACCTGATGCCGGTAATAGGCTCTGAACAGGGGGGAATCCGGCCGGTTTTGATTATTCAGAATGATGTTGGTAATTGTTACAGTCCAACCGTCATTGTGGCAGCAATTACAAGTCGGCCTAATAAGCACTGGATACCTACACATATCGAATTGGGAAATCATGTAAGAGGACTCCATAATGATTCTGTTATTTTATTGGAGCAGGTAAGGACGATTGACCGGATAAGATTAAGAGGGTATGTAGGAAGTCTGAGTGGAGCCATGATGCGTAAAGTAGATGAGGCAATTCTCGTGAGTTTTGGTGTAACAGTACAGAGAAGAACATAAAGGGTGTTTGGAAAAGGAGCAGGAGGCAGGAATGGGTCAGGGAAAACGTGCGTGGATCTATTGTGCGATTGATGCACCGGAAGATAGAAATGGTGCATTAAAAAGTCAGTTTAAACAGCTGATTGATTATGGAGAGCAGATGGGATTTGAACTGGTTGGAAGTTCCAGTGATGTGGGGACAACTCCGCTTTGGAATCGAAATGGATTTCGTCATTTTATAGAAGCGGTTCAGAAAGAACAGGTAGATGTTCTTTTGATTGTAAACCGGGGCAGGCTGTCCAGATCATCCATGCAGCTCGCAAGATTTCAGATCCTTCAGGAAAGCTATGATGTCGGTGCATATTCGCCATTGGAAGGGAAAATTGAGTTTGGCAGTTGAAAAAATAGGAGAGAAGATTTTATGAGAGCAGAAGAAAAGAATATGGTAGAACGGATCATGGACACAGAAACGATGGGATATGCCTATGAGTATCCATATGGTGGGGGAGCCAGAAAAGAATATATGTTGGCACTGACCCCGGAGAACTTGGCAAATTTTATCGGTGCGAGAGGATATGATGCTAAAAAAATAGTGATTACCGATGTGTTGGATCGCCTGATTGTGAATACCTGTATGGGGATGCTGGATGTTTGTCCGGACCAGAAATTATGTGGGAGAATTATTGAGTATTTGGCGCCGATCCAGCTGGGAGAGAAGGAGGCTGGAGAGATTTTGGCGGTGGAACGCAATGTGGCGGATGAATATTTTGCTATGGAAGATGAAGCGGTTACGATGGCAGAATGCCAGATGTTATAGAGATTGTTGAGGAGGTAGAACGATCATGATTGGGATATTGATTGTTGCGGCAGTTGGAATTATTGGATTTTTGTTAACTGCAGGTATTGCATTTGGAATAGCAGGGAGTTATCAAATCGATTGACGTTGTTTATTGATAATGCTTCGTTTGAAAAGGAAAGATTGTTACATTGTGTGATAGCTATGAGAAGAGTAACACGGTATACTGTGTATAGCGTTAGAGGAAAGGAGTAAAGTAATATGGCAAGGTATATTGTGGATTCCCAGATAGATAATCACGAAAAATATTATTTCATTCGTGAACAGGAGAGCCAAGATATAGTGTTACTGCCCTCCAAGTATCTAATGCATAAAAAAAGATCAAAATTGTCACCTAACACTATCAGAAGAAGTGCAGGAGCCATTTCATACTATCTGAATTATATAGATGAGACTGGCATTCAGTTAGATGATGTATGGGAGATGCCATATGATAAGCAGCAGGAACACTTTACAGACTATTTGATATGGTTACAGGCAGGATTGCATAGTGGAGATAGTTATAAAAAGAAACCATATAATGAGACCTGTAATGCATATTTAAAAGAGGTGTTCCGATTTTATAGATTTTCTGGACAGCAGGATGAATCTACAAAGCAATTGAAAGTCCTCTCTGATATGAGAATTATTGTACATAATTCAGTGGGAGTAAAAAGAACATTATATCGGAATACATTTCATGGATATCTACAGGAAAAAGGACATATAGGGAAGACCATAGAGCAGGATAAGATCGTGATTTTATTAAAGGCATGTGCCAATTGTCGCGATCAAATCCTGCTTTTATTATTAGCAGAAACGGGATTTCGCATCGGGGAACTTTTGGGAGTCCGGTATGCGACAGACATTGATTATGAGAGACACTTGCTGTATGTCAATTTTAGAGAAGATAATGAAAATGGAGCCAGGGCTAAGAATGCAGAATACAGAAAGGCAAAAATCAGCGATGCCACCTTTGAAATTCTGCAGTTTTATATAGAGGAATATAAAGACCTTATTTTCCAGCAGGAATACTTGATTATTAACATTTCGGGAGATTATGCAGGAAAACCGATGCAGGACTCAGGCGTCTATGCATTGATGGAACGGCTGCAGAAGAAGACTGGGATTAAAGTAACACCACATATGCTGCGGCATTATTTTGCAAATGCTCGCCGGAAGGCTGGATGGAAGCTGGAACTTATCAGTCAAGCGCTTGGGCATCGAAATATAGAAACAACGATGAGATATTTAAATATATCGGATCAGGAGTTGATGGATGTCAGTGATGAATTTTATAGAAAACATCAGTCCATTTATGAAATTGACAAATTACTTTAGGGAAGGAGGAGAAGTATGTGACTGCATTAAGATTATTGAATACGGAATCACAGGATAAAGCGGATTATCTTCACAACCAGTTGATAACAGATATAAATGTACCGAGTACATACTGGGAGTGTGCAGAGTCCTACCTAAAAGGTGTAGGGATATATGATGTTTTCCTTATAGAAGAACAGGATTTCCGTAATTACAAAATCTTTTTGCGTGAAACAGGGAACTTTACAAAGAAACAGGTATTTGAGCGAACTGGGTTCCTGCGAAATTTGAAGAAGACTCTCATCCAAGAAGAGTATAAAGAGTTGTTGGATGAAATTGAGCAGTGCAATACAGTGCAAGAACGCTTGAAAGGAAATGTCAGGAATTTCTTGATACGGCAGGGAATTCATCATGTAAAGGAAATTGATTATAGAATCAGAGAACTGTATGAAAGTGAGTTGCGCAGGACAAAAACTTCCTCTAAAAGCCTTGAATATTTGAAGACATTGGATCGGGTTAAACAGTTTGATATCCGAAAAGAAATGGAAACCCTTTCTGGAAGAAACAGAAAGCAGCTCAAGTATGAAGGGCAAGTGATTTTTCTTCCCTATATACCGGATCAGGACATAGCATCAGATTTTGATTATATCCAAGATAAAAGCGAACTGGTATGGGATTTTAGCCAAAAGGCGCCGGAAACTTTAAAAAAACAAATTTTTCAGATTTTGTACTATGCCTTGAGAAATATAAAAGACAGCAAGGATCGCAGGGTGCGCTATCTACTTCCTTTAAGGTGGATGTATGAGTTTTGCGTAGAGGAAGGAATTGATGATATCGAGCGGCTTGAACTGGAGCAAATAAAGAAATTGGAAACAATTGTAGCCAGGAAAGTTGCAAATGTGAAGAATAGTGTGCAGATTGTGGATAACAGCCGCAAAATACTATTTATGAGTGGAAAAGAAATTCACTGGTATGCAAATGTCTGGTATATGGAAAGATTCAATTTTGCACCAGAGCGTGTAAACCCAAGCAATCCTGTACAGCGACTCAGTTTTTATGAAGTGACGAATGAGAAAAACAGGAAATTGCTGCAAGAGTATATGAAATATCAAGTAGGTATCAGTGATTTGACAATAGGAAATATACGAGGCCAATTGTGTTTTATTAAAAAATTTCTAGTTTACTTTAATACATTGGAATCCATATGTGAAATTACAGAAGAACAGATAGCAGAGTATTTCAAACTCCTGCAGGAAAAGGAAATTAAAGCAGAAACAGTAAACAGACAGATATTTGATATTCACCGATTTTTTGCATACTTAAAGGTTAAAGGACATATCAAAGGGCAAATTTTTGATCAAAACTATTACAGCCAGAAAGTCTACCCATATCACCATGATCGAAGTGTTCAAGAAGATGAGTATATGGAAATATTAAAAAGGCTGAAGTTTTTTCCAGAAGTACAAAGACTTATTTTCCTAAATTTATGGGCAACAGGATTACGGATCAGTGAGGTGTGTACATTAAAAGCCTGCTAATAAAAAGTCAAGTGTTTTTTGAAGAAAATTTCAAAAATCCGATTTGATATTTTAGGGTACAACTTTTAAGCCACC